>VBFW01000229.1 GCA_005880525.1 Chloroflexota bacterium
GAGCGCCGCCTGTAGGGGGAAGAAGCTGTCGGGCTCGGCGGACAGCACATCCGACGACACCACCGCGCCGACGCCGCGCCCCCTGTCCTCGACCAGCCGCACGCGGTCGAGGTGCTCGGCCTCGACCATGAACGGCGAGTGCGTTGTGTAGAACACCTGGTGCTTCGGCGCGAGGCGCTCGTTGATGAAACGCAGGAAGTACTTGGCGACATGGCTGCCGCCACTGGGCGCCATCTCGACGTCGATGTCCACGCGCAGGTCGCCGCTCTGCGACCAGTACCTGGCCACCTCGTTCGTCAATCGGTTGGCCGCCGCCTCGAGCTCGGAGCGGCGCTCCTCATAATCCAGCGCGAGCAGCGACTGGTTGTCGGCGTGCGCGAGCTGCAGCAGCGATCGCGCGGTCAGCTGGCTCGGGTCGAGCTGCGAGCCCTCGGCGAAGAGATGCTCGAGGTCGACCTTGCCCTGCAGCTGGCTGTACTCGCTGAAGTAGAGGAAGCTCGGCATGCGCTGCACGACCAGCGCCTCGATGGCCCGCTCAACGCCCTCCGGAAACTGGTTCTTGATCGCATCCTCGAGCTGGCCGACGGCCTTCTGCGTCGGCGAGTCGATCTTCGGCACCGCGTGCTCGATGTCCGCCAGCCGGGCCGACAGGTCGGCCACCGTCGTCGGGTCGCCGAGGATCGACCGCAACCCGTCGGGCAGCTTGGCCGAGTCGAGCAGCCTTGTGACCGTCGCGCGCTCGTTGATGTCGGGAACGCTCACGTGGATCTTGTTCGCGTAATCCTTCTGGACGATGAGCGACTGACCCTCGCGAACGATTCCCTTGCCGCCGATCGCGACGATCGCCTCAACGTCAGCAGCGTCCAGCTCGAAGGTCGCCTCGACGGGAGTGGCCTTCTCGATCTCGCCGCTGCGCCGGTGCTCGGCGAGCAGCCAGCGAGGGTAGTCGTCGATGTCGCGGAAGTTCTCCGGGTAGATCGGCTTCAGGCGGTAGAGCGCCTCGAGGATGGCCGTCTTTCCTGACTCGTTCTTGCCGACCAGGCAGGTGACATGTGGCTCAACGCTGATCGGTGTGGAGTCGATGATGTTGCGAAAACGTCTGATCCGAACGCTCGTCAGCTTCACTGGGTGGATAGCCTACAGCCATGGACGCGGGTTCCAGCGATGGCACCCTCCCCGCATGCGGGGAGGGATCAGGGGAGGGGACGCCGGTTTAAGTAGGGGCTAGGTAGGACGTGCGTTGGTAAACCGGTAGCCGATGCCCGGCACTGCCAGGATGTAATAAGGCCGCGCGGGCTGGGTCTCGATCTTCCGACGGAGGTTCCTGATGTGCACGTCGATCACCCGCGTCTCGATGGGGTACTCGTAGCCCCAGATCGCGTTCAGGATCTTCTCGCGGCTCAGCACCTTGCCGGCGTTGCTGGCGAGGAAGGTGAGCAGGTCGAACTCCGTGTGAGTCAGCTCGATCTCCTTGCCCGCCTTGTAGATCCGCCGCTCGTTGACGTCGATGATCAGCTCGCGGAACTCGAGACGGGTCCGAAGTGCCTCCGCCGATTCCATGCGCGCCCGGCGCAGATGAGCCGCCACCCGGGCGGCCAGCTCGCGCAGGCGGAGCGGCTTGGTGACGTAGTCGTCGGCGCCGATCTCCAGCGCCACCACGACGTCGATCTCGTCGGACCTGCTGCTCATCATGATCACCGGCGTCGTCGGGTCAGTCCGCCGGAGCTCCCGGCAGACGTCGTAGCCGGACCCGTCAGGCAGGCTCACCTCGAGCAGCGCGAGGATCGGGTGGGCGGATGTATGAAGGCGAAGTGCGTCGGCGCCGGTCTCGGCGTCGAGCACCTGGTAGCCATCCTGCTCGCAGGCCGTACGGACTTCCCGGCGCACCGCCGGGTCCCCGTCCACAACCATCACCAATCTCGAAGGCTCCGACATATCCCCAGTCTTTCCCCATCATTATACTAACCAATTTGAAGGATTGTTAGGAGATGTTTCGCCGGATGCCTCTGACGCGGGAGCGCGCCGACTTCTCGAGCGACAGCAGGCGCGCGCCGGCTCTGGAGAGGACGACCTCCCAGGCGCCCGCGTAGGCGACCTCCCGCCCGTTGAACTCGGACTTGAACACGCCGAGCCCGTGCCAGGGGTGCTCAGGGCCGGAACCGGGCGGCGGCACTCCCCAGAAGTCGAAATCGCGACAGCCGGACTCGGCGCATGACGAGATCGCCGTCCACCATGCGACGTCGTTGCCCATCAGCTCGGGGTGCTTGCCCGTCCTGCCCGCGAACAGGCTGTAGCCGCGGCCGGCGTGCCGCGCCACGAGCACAGCGGCGAGCGCCTCTTTGGACTCGGGATCACGCGCGACGTAAGTGCGGCACCAGGGCAAAAGGCTGAGCAAGAGCTCGTAGTACGCGCGGCCGGGCAGGCTGATCGACTCGCGCCGCTCGACCGCCGCCGACTGCCGCTCGAGCTCGGCCGCGTCCTTGCCTTCCTCCGCCACGGTGCCGCGTCTCAGTCCGGCGCGGATGTTGTAGCGGCGCCCATGTCGGAATGTTTTCAACAGCTCTTCTGGCGGCTTCATGTCGAGGATCACGCTGTGTGCGGGCTGCACGGGCGACGCCGGCTCGAAGCCCTGCGCCTTCAGCGCCACGGCCAGCTCCGGCGAGGCGTCTGGTTCGATGCGCAGGCGCGCTGCCTTTCGCTCCCGCGCCCACTCGGTCAATCTTTCGATCGACTCTGGTGTCGACGGCACAGGGCCGCGCGGCACGTACGCCTCGCGCACGCCGCCGATTCCCCGCAGCTGCACGCTCGCCATCGCGTCCTTCAGGCGAACGCGCTCGACCGACCATCCCGCCTTCGCCTGCACATTGCCCCACGCCCAGCTCTGCAGCAGCGGAGAGAGCCTGCCGACGACCCGGTGCAGCGCGATCTGGATCACGCCGCCGTGCGTCACCACTATCGCGTCGCCGTGTGAGTGCTCCTCGAACAGCCGGTCCAGTGCCGACACCACGCGCTCCTCGAACGCCAACGCTCCCTCGCCGCGAGGCACGACGTCCCAGCTGGGCTCGCGAGTCCACGCGTCCCACGCGTCGGGAAATCGCTCAGCGAGCTCGGTGGTGTGCAGTCCTTCCCAGTCGCCGAGGAAGATCTCGCGCAACTCCTTCATAGGTCTCGCCTCGACTCCCAGCGTCGTGGCGATCGGCGCGGCGGTCTGGCTTGCGCGCAGCAGGTCACTTGTGTACAACGCCTCGACCTCACGGCGCCCCAGGCGTCCGGCTACAAGGCGGGCCTGCTCGTGTCCTTGCTCGGAGAGCGGGGGGTCAAGCTGCCCCTGGATGCGGCGTTCGCGATTCCAGGTCGACTCGCCGTGGCGGATGAGAATGAGCCGTGACGCGGGCG
Source organism: Chloroflexota bacterium (assembly GCA_005880525.1). Taxonomy (GTDB): domain Bacteria; phylum Chloroflexota; class Dormibacteria; order Dormibacterales; family Dormibacteraceae; genus CF-118. The sequence goes on from VBFW01000229.1 coordinate 3,397, forward strand.
GTCGACTCGGTGCCGGCACGGCGCCATCGATTGGTGATGCGCCGATTGATGCGGCCGGATAGGTACTCTCAGACATAGCGCCCGCCGATGCCGAAGGATCTCGGCGTGGCTCCGCCGGCGCGAGATCTGATATCGATATCTATACTAACTTTTCTTTGGTTGGGAGAAATTTGAGTTCGATCCGAACTCGGGAGAAGGTGGGTGCAATCACGCGGCTCGCTGGCCGAGACCAGCCTTAGGAACCTGCTCGAGGCCGCTCAGGGCGAGCGGTCGACAGGCACTCTCACGGTCCGCAACGGGTCAGGGAAGTCGGCTTCCCTGTACTTCCTGTTCGGTCACCTCTTCCACGCGCAGAGCGACGGCATGGCCGGCGACGCCGCGGTCGTCAGCGCGCTCGGTTGGGGGGGCGGCGAGTTCGAGTTCGACGCCAAGGCGAAGCTGCCCTCGGATGAGACCGTCAAGGCGGGCATCCCCGAGCTCGTTCAGGCCGCCGAGTCAGGCTCGGACGAGGTTACCGAGCAGCCCGCGCCACCGCCGCCCGATGCACAAGAGGAGCACAGGGAGCATCCTGTAGCTGAGAGGAAAGTGGAAGAGAAGAAGGTAGAGGCGCCCCAGCCGCGACGCGGCGTAAAGCACCGCCCGCAGCCGAAGCACGGCCGCGAACCGATACCGGTGCCCGCGGGCCAGGTGATCTACGACTCGCTGAAGACGTCGTTCGTCGACTTCCCGCGGCTCATCACCACGCTCGAGAAAGAGGCTTACACCGGCTATGTGCGTCTGCTCACCGAGGAAGCCTCGGCCCTGATCCTTTTCCGCGAAGGCCAGGCGCTCGAGTGCATGTACGACTCGGGCGAAGACCAGAAGCAGGGCCTTGTCCTCGGCAAGCAGGCGCTGCAGCGCTTCAACGAGGACGTCACCAACGGGCACGGAGTCCTCGACGTGGTGGGCCTGTTGGGCGAGCTGATCGAAGGCCTGTACGAGCTCACGGTCTCACGCCCGATGTACACCGAGCTCTATGCGTCGTGGGTCGACATGAAGGCGCTGCTCAAGTTCCTGAATGACCGGAAGCTGAGCGGCAGCGTCATGATCCGCTCCGCAGCCGGAACGGGCGTGATCATCCTCGCCGAGGGCGAGCTCGCCGGTGCGTACACGAGCGAGTCGCGCGACATCTCAGACAAGCCCGACCGGGCTCTCGCGCTGTGCGAGGACCCGAACGCAATGATCGAGATCAAGTCGGCGGACACGTCGACTCACACTCCGCTCGACATCGACGAGGTGGTCGCCGGACAGCGCGGCCCGCGCTCCAACGCGCAGGTCGCCCAGACCACGCCGCCGACTCCCGCCCCTGCGCCGCCTCCTCCTCCCGCCGAGCCGGCGACATCGCAGATCCCCGTTGTCGCTCAGACGGCCACCTACCAGACGGTGCCGCGAGAAGCCCCGACTCCGCCGAGCATGCCGGCGATGCCGATGCAGCAGGCGGCGCCCACCGCACCGCCGGCGTCATCAGGCCCGCAGCTCGATTGGGCGGCGATCGTCGCGGAGCTCCAGGCAATGGCCGAGGACCAGCTCGGCAACCGCGCCCGCAAGGTAAAGGACATCCTTGGCGCCGCAGATCCATCGATCGCGGGCATCGAGGCCGCCATCGATCAGGTCCCGAGCATCTCCCTTCTGTTTGTCGACTCATCGCGTCTCGAGCAGCTGGCGCAAGAGATGAGGGCGCGGCTCAAGAGCCACTACTAATGGCACGGGGCTCATGAAGCCCTGGGCCCTCGCGATCACCGTGGTCACCCTGCTGGCCGGCGCCGTCGCCTGCGGTGGCGCGCCCGCGCAGATCGTCGATTACTCGCCGCTGCGCAGCTCCAAGGAAGTGTCCACGCTCGCACCGGTCCAGATCACCTTCGACCACGACGTCGATCGGGCGTCGGTCGAAAGCCGGCTCCACCTGGTGCCCGCCGTGAGCGGCAGCATCAACTGGACGAACGGCCACCAGCTCGAGTACCAGCACGACAAGCTGGCCACGGGGCAGACATACGAGGTCGTGCTCGAGGCCGGGTACAGCGACCTGGCCGGCAACGTGTACGAGCTTCGACATCACTGGTCGTTCGATACGGAGCTGCCGCCGCGTTTCGCCAGCTCAACCCCGTCTGACGGCGACGGAGGAGTGGACCCCGCCGACTATGTGGCCGTCACCTTCTCGCGGGCGATGCTCGAATCGAGCCTGGCCACGGCCATCGTCTTCACGCCGGAGGTTCGATTCGGAGTCCGCATCGATCCATCCGACTCGCGACGGGTGATCGTCGCGCCAAATTCGCTGCTCCAGCCCAACACGACGTACCGGATGCTCGTCACACAGATCGCGAAGGACACGGATGGCAACCTGCTCGATCACTTCCGGTCGATCACCTTCAAGACGGGCGCGGCGCGACCGCTCCATCACTGGGTCGCTTTCGCGGCAGAGAATACCGCCGGAACTTCCGGCGGCCTGTGGATCGTCAATGAGGCCGGCATCCCACGAGAGCTGGTGGCGTCCAGCGCCGTGAACGCCTACAGCTGGTCACCTGACGGTCAGCAACTCGTCTTCGCGACCGCCGACGGTTGGGCGACGTTCGCGCCAGGCGGGGGCACTGAGTCGCTCGGCTTCAGCGCCACCTGGGCGGCGGCGCTAGCCCCGGGACTCGGCTATGTCTACCTCGATGCGTCAGGGTCGCTGTACCGCGCGCCGCAATCCGGCGCCGATTACGTGATCAGCACGCTGGTAACGACTGCCGCCGTGAGCCCGAGCGGCGAGCGAGTCGTGTTCGCTCAGGACCAGGTCGACAGCACGACTCGCATCTGGGGCTACGACGTCGGCCTGCGATCCCGTTACGCGCTGGCGGCCGAGCCCACGTCGGTCTCCGACCTGAGCTGGGCGCCAAACGGCAACCGCATCGCCTACCTCCGGCACGACGCCGGCACTGTCACGCTCCGCGTCCGCAACCTGACCGGCTCGGCCTCAATGACCAGCGTCGTCCATGGCGACATAAGCGCGCCGGCCTGGCTGCACGACTCGGACCACATGGTCATGTCGGCATCGGTGACAGGAGACAGCGGGATCGTCAGCAAAGCCTTCGTCATCAACGTCGCCTCGCCGCCGCCGTCGCTCACGATCGGGCTGGGATTGCCCGCGCTGGCCAACGTCGTGGACGTCAGTAACCCAGTGCCATCACCTGACGGCCACCAGATCGCCTTCATCAGCGGCGATCAGGTGTGGCTGATGAACGCCGACGGAACCAGGCCGACCCCGCTTACCCGGTTCGACCCGGGGACCTTTCCTTACTCGTGCCTCATGCCGGCCTGGACCCGGCTGTGAAAGTGGCTGCCGTCGACGGTCGACGCCGCGTTGCGCTCGGCAAGTGAGCTGAACAGCCCCGCGAGCCTGTCCGCGGTTCGCGACCAGGAGAAGCGCTGCGCGAGCAGCTGACCGCGGCGGCCCATCTGCCGAGCCAGCTCCGGGTCATCCAGCAGGCGGGCAATGCGCTCCGCGTAGTCCGCAGGGTCATCACCGGCCACCAGGAATCCAGTGACGCCGTCGCGCGCGACGGAACGCAGGCCGGACACGTCGGACGCAACCACAGGGCAACCGCATGCCTGCGCCTCGAGGCCGACGAGACCAAACGACTCGCTGTACGAGGGCATCACGCACACGTCGGCCGCCGCGTAGAAGTACGGCAGCTCGTGGTGCGCGACCGAGCCGACGAATTCGACGGCGGCGCGAACTCCGGCCGCCGACGCAACGCCCTTGAGACGCTCCATCTCGCTCTCGTCCGCATCGCGCGAATCGGCGCCCAGCACCAGAAGACGCGCCCCAACGTGACCTTGGGCGCGCAACAGCGCCAGCGCGCGGATCGCGATGTCGACTCCCTTGAGGCGCTCGAGGCGGCCCACGAACAGGACCAGCGGCCCGGCGCCGGCCCCGATCTTCGAGCGCGCCTCCGCCCGATCGATGGGCCGGAAGGTGGCGACGTCGACACCGGGCGCGACCACCTCGACGCGCGACGGGTCGGCACCGTAAGCCTGCACGAGCTCCTGGCTCTCATCGGCTGTGGAGGCGACGAGCAGGTCGGCGCAGCGCGCGATGTCGCCCTCAACTGCGATCCGAAGCGGCGGCTCGGGGCGCGCCCCGCTCGCGAGACGCTGGTTCTTCACGAGACCGAGCGTGTGCGCGGTGTGGGCCCAGGCCGGAGCAAGCCGCGGGCGCAGCACGCAGGCGACCTCGCCCGAAAGCCAGTAGTGCGAGTAGATGAGGTCGTAGTGGGCGTCCTCGGCGAGCACATGGTTGAAGATGCGCGACGCGAACTGCGGGACCTCGCGGTACAGCGAGTACTTGTCGAGGTCACGCCCGGCATCCAGATAGATGACGCGCGAGAGGGGCGCCAGCTGTTCGATCCTGGGGTCGTCGTCCGACTGGACGCGGGTGAACACGTCGGTGGCGATTCCCCGGTCGCTGAAGGCGCTGCAGACCTCGCGGACGTAGACATTCATGCCACCCGCGGCCTGCTGGCCGAGGGGCGCGGTCGGGGAGGTATGCATCGATATGACCGCGATCCGCATGCGCGCGGAGCGGTCAGACGAGAGCTCTGTTAGCTCAGCCACGGTACGCCGATCTCGCGTCGAGCCAGCGTCGGGAGACGCAGGTAAAACCCGCTCCGGAGACCGGCGAACAAGAACCCATATAGCCGTAAAACGTACGAGCTTCCGACCTATTCCCCAGTAATCCCTCTCCCGCGATGCGGGAGCACAAGCTAAACGCGAGTAACGCGTCCTGACCGCGCTTGGCGCGCAGGGTCAGGGTGAGGGGTGCGGATCGGGGCAGATAGAATGGCCGGAGATGGGACTCCGCAAGGGCCTCAAGCGATATGGCCTCGTCGCCATCGCCGTGCCCGGGCTTGTGCTCCTGACCGCCATCTCGACGCTGGCCGACGCATCGCCTTCGCCCTCTGGCTCGCCCTCTGGCTCCCCCTCGGGAGCGGCGCTCCCGGGCGACCCGACCAACGGCCAGAGCGTCTATCAACAGAACTGCACCACCTGCCACGGTTCCAGCCTCGAGGGAAGCATCGGGCCGTCGCTGAACCCGATCGCCCACTTGCCCGGGGTCGCCAATCCGCTCGACCCCACCTACCTGATCGACACGATCACCAACGGCCGCATACCCGCGTCGGGCCCTCAGATGCCGGCATGGAAGGGAAAGCTTTCAGACAAAGACATCCAGGACGTCGCGGCCTTCATCATCCAGCAGAACCAGATCGGGGGCGAGAACGTCCCGCTGCCGCAGGGAGAGCTGGCCAAGCGCACCATCTTCTGGGTCGGGGTGGGCATCATCGCGATGGTGTTCGTGACGTACCTCCTGGCCCAGTACAACATGCGCTGGATCGCACGGCGAGCCGCGGCGCGGCGTAGGTAGAGGCACGGCCGACCCGGCCGACTCGTCGCCGCTGCACGCGCCGCCCAGACCAACACCAAGCGGCGGTGCACCGAGGGTCCTCATCCTCTTCAGCGACACGGGCGGCGGACACCGAGCCGCGGCCAAGGCGCTGACCGAGGCGCTGAAGCAGCTCGACCACACCTGCGTGGTCACGATCGCCGACCCTCTCATGGCGCAGGGGCCGACAGTGGTTCGGCGGCTCGCGTCCCTTTACTCGCCGGTCATCCAGCGCTCGCGCGCGACCTGGGGCGCCGTCTACCACACGAGCAACACGCGGCCGGCGTTCGCCGCCATCAAGGCTCTGTTCGGGCCTGGCGTGCGCAAGGCAGTGGCCGAGCTGATCAGCAAGCACGACCCTGACGTGGTGCTGTCAGTGCATCCGCTGCTCAACCACATGAGTCACCAGGCGATCCAGCGAAGCGGCCGTCCCCGTGGCCTCATGACGGTCATCACGGACCTGGTCGACTTCCATCGCGGGTGGACGTTCAGCCAGGCCGACCTGGTCGTGGCGCCGACAGAGGTGGCGCGGAAGGTGGCGGTCAGGCGACGCGTGCCGAGCGACCGCGTGAAGCTGCTCGGCCTTCCCGTCGACATGCGCTTCCGCCCGCCGGCGCCAGGCGAGAAGCAAGCGTTGCGCAGGCGCTTCGGCCTCGACGAGGGTCGCTTCACCGTGCTGGTCATGGGCGGCGCGGCCGGAGTCGGCGGTCTGCTGAACCAGGTGCGCGCGCTCGCGTGGGATCCGCACCAGTGGCAGCTCATCGTCGTCTGCGGACGTAACGAGCGCCTGCGCGGCCACCTCTCGCGGCTGCGATACGCGACGCCGACGCTGGTGCTTGGCTTCATCGACAACATGCCGGAGCTCATGCGGGCGTCCGATGTCGCCGTGACCAAGGCTGGGCCGGGCGCCATCGTTGAGGCGCTTGCAACCGGGCTGCCTTTGATCATCACCGGCTACCTGCCCGGACAGGAGACTCCAAACGTCGACTTCGTGGTCGGGTCCGGCTTCGGCATGTACGCGCCGCGCGTCGATGACATTGTCGAAGAGGTGCGCGTGCTGGCCGAGGGCGGGCCCACCTGGCAGTCGATGTCCCGCCGCGCGCGCGAGTTCTCCCATCCGTACGCGTCGCAGGACATCGCGCGGGAGTGCCTGCTGCTGGCGGGGCGCTACAGGGCTTCCGCGCAGGCGAGCCTGTAGGGGCACAGCCGGCACTTTCTGCGCTCGGGCTGCGGATCGAAGCCGCCGGCGCGGATCTTTTCCGCCACTTCGATCGCGATCGTGCGAGCCTCAGCCTGCAGCTTGGGCACGCCTTCGAGGCGAATCGCCGAGGCCTCCGCGAGGTAAACGACCTCCAGGTCGATCGGGTCGAGGCTCAGCGCTGTCGAAGCGCCGAGGGCGTACAGCGCCACCTGCAGGTCGCGCCGCGCACGCGCGATCGGACGCCCGCTCTTGTAGTCGATGATCAGCCAGCCCTCATCGGTGCGATCGACTCGGTCGATCACGCCGTGCAGCGTGAAGCCGTCCACCGCGGCCGAGAACTCCCGCTCCACCAGATGTGGCATGCGCTCGAATCCGCCGCCCGCGCGGAAGGCCTCGAGCTGTGCGAGGCCGAGGCGCCGAAAAGTCTCCGCGCGACGTGGATCCGGAAAGCCTGACGACTCCCACACCTCGGCGTGCATCCCCTGCAGCCGTTGGGGTGTGATGGCGTTTCCGGTGCGCCGCTCCTCGCCGGCGCGGCGCAGCACCTCATGCAGGATCGTGCCCTGCACCGCCTCGGCGCTCTGAGCGGCCGGCAGTCTTGCGCGATAGCGAAACCAGTACTGCCGAGGACAATCCCGATAGGCCTGG
>VBFW01000230.1 GCA_005880525.1 Chloroflexota bacterium
TGCTCACGTTCCTCGTGTCGAGCCCGAATGCCTGCGCCATGCGCGCGAAGCGCTCCGGCTCGCCCGAGTGGTTGTACTCCATCACCGGCCCGAGGAGCCGCGCGGTGAGCGCGCCATGCGGCGCGTCGCGCACCCCGCCCGCGGTCTGGCTCATCGCGTGCGCGGCGCCGGCCGAGTCGGTGCCGTACGCGAGCCCCGCCAGCATCGCCGCGGCGCTCATGTAGTAGCGCGCCTGCAGGTTCTCGCCTTGCGAGAACGCAACCCGCAGGTGGCGCGCGACGTACTCCATCGCCAGCAGCGCGACCGCGTCGGTGAACGGCTGGTGATAGACCATCGTGTAGCACTCGACCGCGTGCGCGAGCGCGTCCATGCCGGTGCCCGCGGTGACGGGCCCGGGCAACTTGACGCTGAGCTCGGGGTCGATGAGCGCGACCCACGACGCGATGTTCGACGTGCCGCCGACGTTGAACTTGATCTTCCGCTTCGGGTCTGTGATCACCGCCCACAGCGTCACCTCGCTGCCGGTGCCGGCGGTGGTGGGCACAGCGATCATCGGCGGGATGCGGTTCTTGATGGGGTCGTGGCCCCACTCGTAGTCGAGGATGCTGCCGTCGTGCGCGGCGACGACGCCGATGCCCTTCGCCGTGTCAATCGAGCTGCCGCCGCCGATCGCGACGAGACCGTCGCAGCCCGACTTCTTGTATTCGGCAGCGCCGGCGTCGACCAGGTCGACAGGCGGGTTGGCCTTGACCCGATCGAAGACGACGGGCTCCACGTCCGAGGCTCGCAGCGCCTCGAGCGCTGTGTCGAGCAGGCCGGCCGCCTTGACTCCTGGATCCGTGACCAGCAGCGGCCGGCGGATCCCTAGAAGCGCGGCCTCGGCGCCCAGCTCACGGATCGCGCCGAGGCGCTGAACCAGCCGGGTCGGGCTCTGGTAGGTGCGGAGTGTGTGCTCGAGCATCTTTGGTTAGTCGAAGTGGCCGCCGGGCGCAGCGCGCCCGGCGGCCGTGGAGTTGCTATTCAACCGGAATCTCGTGGTGGATGCGGGAAAGGTCGATGCCCTGGTTCTTGCGGTAGTAGTAAGCGATGGCGTAGATCACGACCGCCAACAGGTATGTCGCGCCGAGGTAGATGGCGGACGGCACGCTGTTGGAACCGTAAGTGGCGTTCGTCGCCCATTCGTAGACCATGAAGAGGATGAAGATCGCCGCCACTGCACTGACCAACGTGATCGCCGGTATCCCGGCGACCTTGTACCTGGCGATCGGCGATGCATCGTAAATGTCTTTGCGGCGCCAGGGCAGGATCATTGCGGCCACCAGCGTCGCCAGAAACGTGATCGCGATCACCGCCGTCGCGTCGAGATATGCGGCCTGGAATCCGAATACGTTCCAGGCGAACAGTGCGCTGATGAGGATGGACGGGACGACCATCAGCAGTAGAGCGCCGTACGGCACTCGCCTGCCAGAAGAGATGTTGGCTGCCCAGGCGGGCAGAACGCGGTCGAACGCGGCGGCGAAGATGACGCGAGTCGAGGATAGGAACAGGGTTCCAGCCCAGCCGAAGAACCACAGGCCCATGACGGCGATAAGCACCGCCTGAAACAGGTGATTGTTGACGAGCCAGCCCGCGAGCATGACCGGATACGGCCAGATGGGCACCGGCGCCGCAGGCTCCTGGACCAGGTAGATGGGATTCCAGTACGCAGCGTTGGCGGCGTTGTAAAACTCCCAGCCGATGGTCTTGGCGGTCAGGATCAGTACGAGCACGACCAGACCAACCGTGACCCACAGGCCCCAGAACATGCTCTGCAGGGGCTTGCGAAGCTCCTTCGCTCCGCGGACCTCGCCGTAGAGCGTCGCGCCCCAGTTGGGCCACAGCAAGTAGAAGGCAAGGAAGGGAAGGAGCAGGAGCGTCGGGCCGAAAGAGAAGAATGTGAAATCGTGCGACGTGAAGCCGCCCTTGGCGGCAGCGTCCAGGGTTGCCTGGTACGCGTTGCCGCTCGCTCCGAACAGCGAAGACGCCTCACGGTTGAACGCGCTTACGAAGTCGTTGTGGCTGAAGAAAAGCAGAAGGGCACAAACCACCGCGAGACCGACCAGACCGATCCAGAAGCAGACCTTCTGAATTCGCGCGTAGGTCTCCATGCCCATCGTTACGACCAGGCTCACGAACGCGAGCACGATCAGGCAAGAGGCGAACACGCCCCACTGAGTGGTGAAGAACGTGGCGATATCCTTCAGGCCGAGCGTGTAGGCGAGGGGCTCGAAGAACTGAAGGTTCAGGATGTTCGCGTAGATCGGCGTCCACAGCCACAGGGTGAACCACCAACCCGTGATAGAGAGGACGAAGCCAACCGGGCCTCCCAGGACGCGGCTCTGCCATGCATAGTCCCCGCCCGTCCTCGGCATCACGCTCACGAGAAACGCGTAGGCCATGACCAGGAAAGTCACAAGTACGCCGGTTATCAGAACCGCCGAGAGAACCTGGCCGTCGGGTACGAAGTAGGCGAACGACATGCCGTACAGGCCGAGCGTGATCAGGTTCACCGACCAGAACGAGTAGACGAACGCATCAAAGGTCGACCAGGCTTTGACAAGGCCTGTCGCGTTTCGCAAAAATAGGCCTGGCCTGGATCCACCCATTGTCGCTTCAGCCATATTTCTCCTCCCTAATCGCGAACTAACCGTTGACCAGCTGGTAAGTCTTGATGCCCTTCTTGGCATCCAGGTTGATGATGGCGGCCATCAGCATCCCCTCCTCGTAGGCGCTGCCCGGATTGATCGAGAGCGTCTTGCCGATCTTCACCGCGCCTTTGCTCTCGTGGATGTGGCCGTGCAGCGAAAGGACCGGCTGGTAGCGCTGGATCGCTTCCTTGACGGCGGTCGAGCCGACAGGGCGCAGCGCGCGACCTCCATGCAGGAGCTTGAGGTCGGCGTCGATCGCAGGAGCTTCGTCAAGCCCTGACTGGTAGGGCGGGCAGTGCAGGTTGAAGATGGCGCGCGTCGGGTCTGAGACCAGCTTCGCCATGGAGTCGATGCGCTCCGCGAGCTTCTCCTCGGACTCCTCGCGGTATGTGTTCCACGGCGTCGGGTTGGACCAGCCGGTCGAGATCATCGAGAAGCCGTCGATGTCGACGACGCGTCCCTCGGCCAGCTCGACCGCCTTCGCCTGGCGGATGACGTCGTCGACCTGGAACTCGTCGTCATTCCCCGGGCTGGCGAAGCAGCGCACCTTGGTGCCGGCCAGCTTTTCGGTGGCCATGTTCATCCACCGCTCAACCCCTTCGAGCATCACCTGCTGGAAGGTCCTGGCGCGCTCTGTAGGGTCTTTGTCCAGCTCGTGCAGCCGGTCCACAGTCATCTGCAGCGGGTAGTAGCCCTTGCGGCGTACGTGAGCCTCAACCTCGGCGACCTGCTCCTTGGGCACGGTCTGCTCCTCGCCGCCAAGCGTGTAGGTGAAGCGTCCGTTCTCCTGCACGATCGGCACGATCGCCTTGCCGGTCATATCGCCGCCGCAGATGAGCGTGTCGCAGTCGTAGAACTTGGCGGCGTTGATGAACTTCCGCCAGCACGTCTCCGATCCATGAAGGTCGGTCGCAAAGAAAATCTTGGGCATCTGCTAGCGCTCCACCAGAACCCTGCGAATCGCGGACTCGAAGCCCGCCACGTGACGCCGCATCGCCTCGTCGGCGCGATCGCCGTCACCGGCCATGACCGCCTCGAGGATCGCTCGGTGCTCGGTGACAGCCTCACGCAGCCGGACGCCCTGGTCGAGCACGAGGAACCAGAGGCGGAGGCTCAGATTGAAGTACCGCTCGAGCGTGCTCTCGAGGAACGAGTTGCGCGCGCTTCGGTAGATGGTGCGGTGGATCTCCCGGTCGAGCTTCATGAGCTCGCGCTGCTCGGTCACCTGGACCGACCCGAGCTCGGCGAGCAGCTCTGCGATCGCCGCTCTATCAGCGACTGTGCCGCGTTCCGCGGCCAGACGTGCAGCGTGGCCCTCCAGCACGACGCGCACCTCGGTTATGCGCGCGAGGTCTGTGATGTTGACGTCGGTGACGAAGGTGCCGCGGTTGGGGACGCTGCGCACGAGCTTTTCGTGCCCGAGCCGCTGCAGCGCCTCGCGGATCGGCGTGCGGCCGATGGACAGCTCCTGGCGCAGCTGCGCTTCGTGAACCAGCGACCCCGGCGGCAGAGCGAGCGAGAGGATGCGGTCGCGAATCAAGAAGTAAGCAGCTTCGCTCTGCGAGCGCGGCGGCTCTGCATGGCGGAATATCGTGACCGTCGGGCCGGCCTCGCGGATGCGAACCTCTGACGCCATCCCCGTTCTCCCCATGTCCCGCGTGCGTGATATGCGCGCGATATACCGGGCGGAACCCTAGCACCGGCCCGGCATTCCGTCAACGAGGGGCTCAGTCCGGCAGCGGCCGCCCCCGCGTCTCGGGAAGTAGGAGGAGGAGCGCCGCCGAAAGCACTCCTGCCGCCGCCAGCACCGCCAGCGAGCGGCCGAGTCCGAGCACCGGCGAAAGGGCGCCGGCACCCGAGATGAAGCCTCCACCGGTGAACACTGCGGTGACCGCTCCGAGGCCCGCACCCAGGATCCTTCGCCCGTAGCGATCGCTCAGGTAGCCGCCGGCAACGTAACCGACGAGCGCGCAAACGGCGGCGGCGACGATCATCGCGGAGATCACGAACGGCGACAGGTGAAGCGTCTGGCTGGCGTACACCGTGAAGAAAAGACCGGCCGGCTCGCCGAGGACCGTCCCGACCATGACGCTGGCGGCAAGTATCAGGACGCGCCGCCGCCAGGGCGACTGCGCGAGCAGCCTCATGGTGGAACCGCTCACGTGGGCGCGCTGCCACGCGCGGCCCTCTGGTAGCCGCCGCCAGATAAGGGGCGCCGCCAGCACGCCTATGCCGCCGGCCAGAAAGAGCACACGCCAGTTGGGCGCGACCAGCGGATAGATCAGGACGGGGATCCCCTGGCCCAAGCCGAACAGCAGCGCGAGAGCGCTCACGGCCTGCCCTCGGCGGGCAGTCGGCGCCTCCTCGACGACAAGCGCTGTCACGACACCGAGGACCAGGTTCTCGAAGCACGACGCTGTCAGGCGCACGGCAGCCAGGGCCAGGAGGCTCGGCGCGAACGCCGTCGCGAAGTTCACGAGCGAGAACAGCGCGACGCCGACCGCGATGAGACGGCGCCGTCCAAAGTGATCGGCCAGGGTGGCCAGGGGCAGCGCACCGACGGCGCCGAAGATCACGATCGATCCGAGGTTGGAGATGTCGGCGACTCGAGCGCCGAAGCTCTGGGCGACAGCCGGGAGCTCAAGTACGAGCACCGAGCCGTCCCAGCCGGCCAGGACGACCGCCAGGCCCGCCCAGACGAGCGTGTCGCGCTGCAGCCTGTCGAGCCCCATCACCGGACCAGGCGCAGCTTCCAGAGGAGATATGGACCGGGTCCAAGGAATCCGCAAGTCGCGGCGACGTGCGCGATCGAGACACCGAGCAGCGACGGGGGTCCGGGCAGCAGCCAGAACGCCAGGCCAAGCGGAACGCCGACCAGGGCGGTCGCGAGCGTCTCAGGCCACGACCATCCGAGGCGGTGATAAAGGACGTAGGCAAGCGTGCCGGCGACGAAGCCGGCGGGCGGCGCGATCAAGGCTCCAAGCCCGCCCTGCACGAGCCCGCGGAAGAACGCTTCCTCGATCGGCCCGTTGACAAGGTAGAAGCCGGCCTGGAACCAGGCGTCGCCAGGACCTGAGGGAACGCCGATGGCGCCGCGGCGGCGCGTCAGCAGGAGCTGGACCCACGTCGCCGCGACGAAAAGCGCCGGCGCGGTCACCGCCCCGAACAGGAGCTGCGCGTCGAGGCGCCCGAGCGAAAGCCCTGTCCACGAGGGCCGCCAGACGATCTCCACGAACCCGAACGCGGCCATCATCGGCAGGAGGCGGATCGCGAGGTCGGGCTTCATCCAGCGCCAGCTGTCGGGAATATCGGTAAGCGCTACCTGCGTTGCAGCGTTAGTGGACCTCATCGAGTTCGAGCTCTTCTACGACTACAACTGCCCGTTCGTGTACAGGGCCGCGGAGATGCTGGAGTCGGTGCGCGATTCGCGCGAGCGGCAGGTCGAGATCGTGTGGAGATACTTCTCACTCTCGCAGGTCAACTCGCGCAATGACCCATCGTGGACGGCGTGGGGGGCTCCGGCGTCCGAGCACGTGCAGGGGCGGCTCGCCTTCGCAACCGCGGAAGCTGCGCGCCGCCAGGGTCGATTCGGCGAGATCCACATGGCGCTTCTGCGCGCGCGTCATCGCGACCGGCAGGACCTCGACGATCCCGCCGTCGTGGAGAAGGTCGCGGAGCAGTCCGGCCTCGACCTCGACCGCCTCCGCACCGACCTTGCTGATCCCGGCATCCTGAACGCGCTTGCGAGCGACCATCTGGAGGCCCGCAGCAAGCACGGCGTGTTCGGCACGCCAACATTTGTTTTCACGAACGGCGCGGCGGCCTATGTGCGGCTGGCGCAGCAGCCGTTGAACGGAGATGCGGTGCGCATCCTCGACGAGATCGTCAGGATCGCGGCTGGCGAACCTTCCATCCTCGAGATCAAGCGCCCGGTCAAGCCCAGCCTGGACTGATCTTCGCCCCCCGGTACCGACGGGTATTGGCGGGTAGGGCGGTGTTGTCTCTGCAGGGGAACTCGAAGCGATGGCCAATCGCTGGATGCGGCCGGACGGCACGCCTCCAGACAAAGCGGGCGAGGAGTCAACGGCGCGCGGCGATGGCGTGCTGCCGCCGGGCGCGGTCGAATCCTGGCGCACCTGGCTGCTGACCGGCAACCCCGGCGTGGTGAGCGACCGGCGGCGCCTACGCGGATCGCATCGGAGCCTGAAGCAGATGCTTGTCGACGGCACCGGTCAGGAGGTGCCGCAGTCGTGGAAGCACTTTTCGGGCGCCATGGTGCGTCTCGCGATCAACGACGCGCTGAACGCCCTGCCCAAGGACCAGACGCATGTGGTGTGGCTCGCCTACTTCGCCGGACTGTCGAACCGGCAGATTGCGCGGCGCCTCGGCATCAGCGTCGGAGCCGTCCAGCGCCGGCTGAATGTGGCACTCGAGTACGTGAGCGAGTACGTCGAGCATGGGCGCACCGCGGGGCGAAGGGCGGTGTTTGCATTCCTGGGCTGGCTGTCGCTGCGGCGACTCGGAGATTCATGGCGGCACGTGACCGAGCAGGCCAACCACTCGGTGCTGACGGGCGCCGTGGTCGCCGCCGGTGCGACCGCGGCGGTGATCGTCGGCGCGACCGCCACGCCGGCGTTGCGGCCCTCCGTCGAGCCTCGCGTCATTGCGACAGCGCAAGCCCCGTCGATGGCGCCCTCGGCGCCGTCGAGCATCGTTGCCGTGCGGCGCTCGCTTGCGAACACGGTCAAGGCGACGGTCAGCACGGTTGCGCCCGGAGTGACCGTCGATGTTCCGAGCGTGCCACGATTGCCGGTCCCCTCGCCGCTTCCCTCGCCGCCGCCGCTGCGGTCCCCGCCTCCTCTTCCTATTCCTATTCCTTAAGTGTTGCGGGCGTAGATCACCACTCCATCGATCGTCGCGACCGGGTGATAGCTCGACGCGACAAGGTTTGCAAGCACTGGATAGTCCGACATCGGATACGGGCCGAAGTCACTCCAGTCATCGGTCGAGGTGTCGACTATCAGCCGCGGCGGATGGCGCTCCAGGTCTGACTGCAGCGCCGGCCAGACGTCAGGCGCGGTGTCCCAGTTGTTTGGCGGTAGACCCGACGCCCGTGCGAAACCGCGGAGAAAGCCTGGAAACCGGCTCGACATCAAGCGGTCCGACTCCGCGTAGAGGGCGGCCCAGTCGCCCCACACGAAAACCCGATCGTCCGGGCGGGTGTGCGTGCGGATGTAATCCGCGACCTGTTCGTGCTGCGCGACGGGAGGGCTCCAGTCGTACGTGAGCGGGTCGGCGCGAAAGTTGAAGCTCGTCCATCCGGCCGCGGGCACCGTCACGCCGATCAGAACAGCGGCGGCGATCCAGCGCCGCCTGGGTGTATCCAGCGCGCGATCGACGGCGAGGCCGGCGAGCAGCGCAAGCGGGGCCATCGCCTGGATGAAGTAGTGCCACGACCAGTGGCCGCCGGCCAGGGATCCCAGGAGCGACACCGCGAGCCACGCCACCGCCAGCTTTTCAGCGGGCCAGAGGCTCCGCCACTGTGCCGCGACCGATCCCGCCGCGACCCACAGGACGATCGCGCTTGCGACGAACGGGACGATGCTGCTCTGCGAACGGTCGAGCAGAACTGCCGGGTTCCAGTTGCCCGCCGCGTAGCCCGTCAGCGTCTCGACGGTCCAGCGCCAGAAGCCCGAGAGCGATCCGGTGAGCGCCAGGGCCGCGGCCCCCACCGCGAGGCCGATCAGGATGCCGGCCCCGAAACGAGCTGCTGCCTGCATGCGCGCGCCACGTGCCTCGAGCACGAGCAAGCCAACGGGCAGCAGCAGCACCTCCGCCGCCGCGACCTGCTTGAACGCGCCCGCGACCACCATGAGCAAGGCGGACCACAGCCACTGCCGCCGCAGCAACAGAAGGAATCCGGCCGTCAATGGAAGCGTCATGAACAGCTCGGTGTTGGCCGCCAGCAGGCGCGGATTGCCCGTCGCCGTCAGCAGGCCGTAGAAGGTCGCGGCAAGCAGGCCGGCACGGGGACTCGAGATCGACCGCCCGATGAAAAACAGCAGCACGCATGTCGCGGCCGTGACCACGAGAGCGAGGAGGTGCACCGCGGTCATCTGATAGTTGCCGAAGAGATCGAAGGTGGCCGCGTAGGTCCAGAAGATCCCGGGCGGCTTGTTGTCGACCCCGCCGTCGCCGTACAGCGCCCCGCCCTGGTTCATCAGCGCCGCGATCGAGCCGTATACAGCCTCGTCGCCGTCGAGCAGTTGGTGGGCGAAGGCGGGCAGGTGGACAATAAGCACAGCCACCGAGGCGAGGACGGCCATGGCCGGCAGTCGAGCTGCCGCCTCATGCCTCACAGCCGTGGCCAATGCGTTCTGACTATATGCGGCCGGTTTCGGAGGGAGTGGTGCGGGGCGTGGCGGGATCGCTGGCGAGGGCGGGGCTGCGTCTGCTCCTGCCCGCCTGCCTGCTCGGCGTGGCCCTGTACCTGATGGTCATCGACCTCCTGCACATGCCGAACGGCAGGCTCCGAGGCCAGACGTGGGCAGGCGTCGACTTCCACACCTACCTGGCGGCCGCGGTCACCGGTCTTCAGCACGGATGGTTCGAGATCTACGACCAGACCCTGGTCAGGTCCACGCAAAGCGAGCTCGTCCCCAACCAGTTCACCCAGCCTTTCCTGAGCCCCCCGGTCGACTCCTGGCTGGCCGCTCCGCTCGCGGCGCTGCCATATGGCATCGCCTTCGCGGTCTGGGCGTCAGTGCTGCTGCTCGCGCTGGTCATGGCGCTCGGGTGGAGCAGCTCGTACAGGGGCCCGGCGCGGGTCGCCGCCGTGGCGGTGGCGATCACGCCGTGGTGGGTGCTGCTCGCGATCTACGTCGGCCAGGTCGTGCCGTTGGTCGCGGCCGCGCTGCTGGTGGCCTGGCGCCTGGTCAGGCAGGACCGCGAGATCGCGGCCGGGCTGGTGCTCTCCGTGATCGTGCTGAAGCCGAACACCGCGGTGCTCGTGCCGTTCGTCCTGCTGGCGGCCGGCCGCTGGCGCACGTTTGTGGCGTGCGCGGCGGCGTCGGGGGTGATCGCCGGCATGAGCGTCCTGGCGGTCGGGGTGGAGGGGGTGCACGACTACCTCGGCTCGCTCGGCCACCTCCCTGGGGGCGCGACCGCGCTGACGCTCGGCGGTGCGTTCGGCCTGTCGGGAAGCGCCGCCATGGTGGTCCGCGCCGGCATCGTGCTGGCGGCGCTGGTGGCGGGGTTCACCCAGCGCGGACGGCCGGGCATGGCGATGGCGATAGGCGCGATCGCGTCGCTGCTGACGGCGCCGTACCTCCACAACTCGGACCTCTGCGTGCTTGTCGCAGCCGGGTGGATCGTGTGGCACGAGGCCCCAGTCTGGAGGGCCGCGCTCGTGGCGATGCTGCTGGCCGCCTCCCCTTACCTGCTGGTGCGCAACCTGGGCACTCCCCTGACGGGATGGGTGCACATCGAGGCGGCCTTCCTGGCCGGGCTTGTGGTCACGGCCCTTCTCACCCGCCAGGTCGAGGGCCGCGCCATCGATACCGCTGCCTTAACAGGGCGGGCTGAATTCGTAAGGCACGTCACCGCATAATCGGGTGGCCCGGCCACCACTCCAGGGGAGTCCTTGCCACTCGACATACGCAACATCCACGGCCCGCTGCGCGTCCTCGCCGGACCGGGCACCGGCAAAACACATCTGCTCGTCGATCTCTACGAGCAGGCCGTTCGATCCGGTGAGGCCGACCGCAGCCAGATTCTTGTCCTGACGTTCTCCACCGGCGCGGCCGGCGAGCTCGCGAGCAGGATCGATGCGCGCCTGCATGACGATTACGGCGAAGCGTGGATCTCGACGTTCCACAGCTTCTGTTTGCGCCTGTGGCGCGAATGGAGGCCTGACCCCAAGCGCCTGCAGCTGAACGGCCTGCAGGAGTCGATGGTCATGCGACAGGTGCTGACCGAGCTTGATCCTTCAGTGCTCGGCGCGCTGTCCGGTGTGAAGCGGTCCGAGGCCTTCGCGCGCGACCTCCTGAACTTCGTCTCGCTGATGAAGCAGAACCTGGTCCACCCGTCTGCCGTGTTGCTCGCGGCCGAATCCAGCGCGAGCGCGCGGCTGCAGTCGCTGGCCGCGGTGTATCAGGCCTACCAGCAACGGCTGGAGTCCGCGCGCATGGTCGACTTCCGCGACCTGATCATGGGCGCGGTCGGACTGCTTTCATCCGACGCGCGGCTCCTCGATCGGATGCGCGCCAAGTTCCGGCTGGTGCTGGTCGACGAGTTCCAGGACGTCGACCCCGCGCAGTTCGCGCTGCTGCGCATGCTGGCGCCGCCGGAGTCGCGTCCGCGACTGGTGGTGGTCGGCGATCCCGACCAGTCGATCTATGGATTCCGCGGCACGGTGCCACGCCTCCTCAGTGTCGACTTCGCGAACGTCTACGGCGGCGAGACGGTGATGCTCGACGAGTGCCGGCGGTGCGCGCAGGATGTGCTCGACGCCGGCGAGCGCCTGCTCGCGGCCACGCAGGGCCCGCGCGCGCCGCGGCGGCTGCAGGAGGCCCGCGACATCGAGCCCACGCCGCCGGCCGTGGTCGTGGCGCGCGAGAGCGACGCAGTAGACGAGGCGTTCTTCTGCGCGCGCGAGATCAAGCGCCTGCTGGCGACGTCGCGCGAGCTTGCGCCCGGCGACATTGCGATCCTCCTGCGCAGCACCACAGTGCTTGGCCCGCCGTTCGAGGAGGCGCTGCGCGCGCTTGGCGTCCCGTTCGAGGTGAGGGGCTCGGGCGCCGGCGTTCGCAACGAGGTCGTCCGCTTCCTCTATGGATACCTCGAGTCGCTGCGGCGCCCTGACGATCCCGACGCGTTCCAGGCGTCGCTGGCCTCGACCCTCGGTCCCGTGCGACCGGCGACGCTCAGCCGCCTGCGCGCGCACGCGTATGAGCGCGGCCGGCCGCTGGTGCGCGTGATGCGCCGGCTCATGTATTTCCTGGCGGCCACCGACCCCCAGCGCTGGCCGTTGCCCTGGGGTGGAGAGATTGGCAGCGAAGAGCCAGTGCCGCCCGATTACTTCGCCTACCTCACCCAGGACGAGCTCGACAGCCTGCACCGCGCGATGGTCGCGCGCCAGCGGCTGGTGCGCGAGGCCGGGCGCCTGCCCATCGCCGCGCTGGCTTACCAGGTGCTCATCGAGGACGGCGCGCTCGGCGCGCTGCTCGAGGTGGAGCTCGACGAGGACGCGCGCGTGGAGGCGATGTCAGACCTCCGCGGCGCGATCGACGGGCTCGAGGGCATCGAGGACGTGTACGAGCGGCTGCACGGACAAAAACCGCTGCTGTCGGATCTGCCCGGGCCCGTGGGAGCGATGCTCGCGGCGGCCGCCGATGACACCGAGGCGGCGCCCGCAAGCAGGGACGCGGTCCAGATCATGACCGTGCACCAGGCCAAGGGCCTGCAGTTCGAGCATGTTTTCTGCGCCGGTTTCGCGCACGGGCTCTTCCCGGTCGCCGCGCGCCCGCATCCGCTGCTCGACGATGCCGACCGCGCGTGGCTCGAGGCGTTCAAGGTCGGCTTCATGCCTTCGTGGCCGTCTGACCCCGACGGCCATACAGCCGAGGAGGCGCGGCTCGCCTATGTCGCGCTCACCCGGGCGCGGCGGCGCGTGTACGTCA
>VBFW01000231.1 GCA_005880525.1 Chloroflexota bacterium
CTCGCTCAGCTGCCTGGTGTTCTGCATCGCGGAGTGCTTCGCGTCGAATCCTCCGTCGAGGTCGGAACCCAGGCCCACGTGTTCGGGACCCCCCGCCGCGCGGGCGAGGTGCACTGCGTGGCGGACGATGTCGTCGAGACTCGCGTGGCCGCTTGACCTCAGGTGGTGCTCGTAGAAGCTGATCCCGAGCATGCCGCCGCGCCGCGCGATCTCGGCCGCGGTCGCGTTGGTGATCTGGCGGTCGGCGGGCACGAGGTCGCGGGCGTTGCTGTGCGACGACATGACGGGTCCGCGCCACAGCTCGAACGCGTCGGCGACCGCCCTGTCGGCCATGTGGCTGATGTCGAGGATGACCTTCTTGCGGCGCATCGCCTTGAGCAGCTGCACGCCCAGTGCGGTCAGGCCGCCGGGCGCGTGCGTGCCGCCGCTGTAGCGGGTCCTCCCCCACGCCGGCCCGATGATCCGGACTCCGCGGTCGACCCACGCACCCAGCTGCGCGGGCGACTCGACGGGGTCGGCGCCCTCCATCAGGAGAACGGCTGCCAGCCGGCCGCGCCGCCAGCCTCGGACGTAGCGCTGGAGCTGCTGGCGATCGCCGATCAACGTCAGGTCGCAGCTCTTGTAGTAATTGACCTCTGCTGTGGCCATGAGGCCGGCCTCATGGGCGTTCTCGTACACGAACCGCGTCCGCATCGAGCGGCGGGCGTGCGCCGGCGCCGTGTACAGGGTGGCGAACACCAGGCCCACGCCTCCTCGCGCCAGGCTCGAGCGGCTCACCACGTAGCCCGGAGCCGGCTCACCCAGGAAGCCTCGGCCGGCCGAGATCGCGTTCCAGGCGATGTCCAGGTGGGCATCGACGATCACCGGCCGAGAATAACCCGACCCTGAATCCTGTACTAGGTAATAATGAAGCAGTTCAATATGAAAGAAACCAATATGAAGCCACCCGAAACGGAGGCCCACGGCGTCCACGCGATGGGACGGGACGAGGCGGGCCGCCTCTACAGCATCGGGATGCGCGAACTTGTGAAGCCGCTTGGGGTG
The DNA here is from genome assembly GCA_005880525.1 of Chloroflexota bacterium. Lineage (GTDB taxonomy): Bacteria > Chloroflexota > Dormibacteria > Dormibacterales > Dormibacteraceae > CF-118. The sequence continues at coordinate 1,045 of VBFW01000231.1, forward strand.
GACACCTCAGCGGTTGAGGCCCTGGCCGCCCTGCGGATCGCCGGGAAGTCGCTGCGCATGATGCAGGAGCGCTGGGCCGAGACCCACCACCTGAGCGAGGGCCGGCTGGGCGTCATGTTCAGGCTGCTCCGCGTAGGCGACTGCCAGCTCGGCGACCTGGCCGACGAGCTCGATTCAACGCCTCGTAACATCACCGGCCTCGTCGACCACCTGGAGCGCGACGGGCTCGTCGAACGAGTGCCCGACACCCAGGACCGCCGTTCTGTGCGGGCACGACTGACGCCGGCCGGGCGGGAGCGAATCGAGTCCATCTGGAAAGAAGGCCTGGAGCACCAGTTCGAAGTGGTCCAGGGAATGAGCAAGGACGACCTGGCGCAGCTTCGACACCTGTGCCTGCAGCTGGTGGAGAACGCCAGGAAGGAGCTGGGTAAGTGATCACGGAGGGACTTTCGCGGCCGAAAGTGATTCTGGCCACGGCCGGCACCATGCTGGCGCTGCTGCTGGCCGCCCTCGACCAGACGATCGTGGGCACGGCCATCCCCCGCATCGTCGCCGACCTCAACGGCCTCGACCGGCTGGCGTGGGTGACGACGGCCTACCTGGTCACCTCCACCACCATGACCCCCATCGCCGGCAAGCTCGGCGACCTGTTCGGGCGCAAGCCTTTTCTTCTGGTCGGAATGGTCGGCTTCGTGATCATGTCCGCCCTGTGCGGCCTCGCGCAGGACATGACGCAGCTGATCGTGGCGCGCGGCGTGCAGGGCATCTTCGGCGGCGTCCTGTTCGCGACAGTGTTCACCGTCATCGGCGACCTGTTCCCGCCCGCGCAGCGCGGACGGCTGGCCGGCCTGTTCGGCGCGGTGTTCGGCCTGAGCTCGATCGTCGGCCCGACGGCCGGCGGCTGGATCACCGATCACTGGGGCTGGCGCTGGGTGTTCGAGGTGAACATCCCCGTCGGCATCATCGCCGTGCTGGTTGTGCTCGCGGGTCTCCCCTACGTGCGCTCGAAGGCCTCGTGGCGGGACATCGACTTTGTGGGTGCGTTCACACTGGCGGGCGGCGTCGTGCCGCTGCTGATCGCTCTGACCATCACCCGCGACCACTCATGGACCTCGCCTGAGGTTATGGGCCTGCTTGCGCTGTCGGCGGTGATGCTCGTCGCATTCGTCGCCACCGAATCGCGTGTCAAGCAGCCGATCGTCCCGCTGCACCTGTTCAAGAACCCGACGTTCTCGGTGTCGATGCTTGTCGGCTTCCTGACCGCCTTCGGAATGTTCGGCTCGATCCTCTTCACGCCGCTGGTCTTCCAGGGCGTTCTCGGCATCTCCGCCACCAACTCCGGCGCGCTGATCACGCCGATGATGTTCGGCCTGCTGGGAGCAAGCACGCTCACCGGCTTCGTGATGCGTCGGATCAGGTACTACCGCTTCCTGGGCACCATCGGCGTGATGGTGATGATGGTCGGGATGTACCTGCTGGCGCAGGTCGCGCCCGGCGTGCCCGAGTGGCACGTGGTCGCAGCCCTGATCGTGGTCGGCCTTGGCATTGGCGTCACGTTCCCGCTGTACCTCACCGCCGTGCAGACCGCTCTGCCGCGCCAGTACATGAACAGCCTTCCCAAGGGCGGTTCGGCCAACTCGATCCTGGACCCCGCGCTGCTGGCCAAGCTGCCCCCGCAGTTCATCGAGGCCATTCGCACAGCGCTGGCCAACACCCTGCACGACATCTACTTCTTCGCCGGCCTGATCCTGATCGCCGCTTTGATCTCGACGGTGTTCATGAAAGAGGTGCCGCTGACAAACGCTCCGCAGGTGGGTGGTTTCGGCGAACCCGCGCCCGTCGACGAGGCCGAGCGCGAGGAGCGAACAGAGGTTCCGGCCTAGTCAGGTCAAGCGCCGTAAGCGGCGGTTAAGACCAGTTTTCCAAAGTGCGGTTAAGGGAGTTAGAATCCCGATCCGCAACTCGGAGGGGGTAGGACGGTCCGCAACCGCCGCGTGCCTCTGAGCGGGAAAACCATTCGAGGGAGGCCAGACGGTGAGCTTCGTGGATCGGACGTTGACGTGCCGTGACTGCAATCGGGAGTTCCTCTTCACGGCAGGGGAGCAGGAGTTCTACCAGACTCGGGGCCTCCAGAACGAGCCCCGGCGTTGCCCCGAGTGCCGTGCGGCACGTCGGGCGTCGGACGGGAACGGGCGCACGCGCGTGCTGCACGACGTCGTCTGCTCCAACTGCGGAAAGCCGACGCAGGTGCCGTTCGTGCCCACCGGGGCCCGGCCGGTGTACTGCCTGGACTGTTATCAGACAGTGGGCAGGCGCTGACGCCGACCTGATTCGCCGCGAGCGGATGCACTCGCGTGAATGAGAAGACGAGACAACCCGCCAGTGCATTTCACTGGCGGGTTTCTTTTTTCTAAGTCAGGCCAGCGCGATCGGGCGGACCGGTGAGCCGGTCGCACCCTGCATCTTCAGCGGCAGGCAGATGAACACGAACTCGTGCACGCCTGCGGCGGCGAGCTCCTCGAGGTTCAGGTTCTCGATGATCGGGATGCCCGCGCGAACCAGCAGCAGCACGTGGGCCGGGAGAGTGAAGCCGAGCTCCTTGTCGAAGCTGTCGTTGGTGTCGAAGGCCATGTTGTCGGCGCCTACGGCCCTGACCTTCTTGCCGGCCAGCCACTGCGCGCCGGCCGAGCTGACGCCTGCGGACTTCATGTAGTCCCTGGGCTTGTCCCAGAGCGCGCCGTAGCCGGTCCGCACCAGGACGACGTCGCCTTCGCGGACTTCGACAGTGGCGGCAGCCTGCAGCTCCTCGGCCGAGATGAGATGCCCAGGAGGAAGCGTTTGCTTGCCTGCGACATCGAGCAGCACGCCGCGCGCCACGAGCGGCGCCATCGTCTCGATGCCGAGCACGCTGAAACCGGTCGCGCTCATCACACCGCTGTTGACATCGATTCCGCCGTGCAGCCTCAGGTTCTCGGCCTGGTGCGACAGCGCGTCGATATGCGTGCCTGTGTGCTCGGGCATCACGACCACGCCTGACGCGCTTGTGCGCGGAGGCGGCTCCGGCACCCCGCGGCCATGCTGGCGGTGCAGGAAGTAGTTGAAGCCCGGCTGGTGCGCCGGGTGCACCGGCATTCGCTGATGGCGGGGCTGCTCGAGGTCGAAGATGCGGGCGGCGCCGAGCGCCTCGATGATGCTGTCTGGCGGCACCGCGCCGCTACTCGCGGTAGCGGTAGACGATGCGGCCGCGCGTCAGGTCGTACGGCGAAAGCTCGACGCGGATGCGGTCGCCGGGCGTGATGCGGATGAAGTAGCGACGCATGCGGCCGGCAGCGTAGGCGATGAGCTTGTGGCCGTTCTCGAGCTCTACCTCGAACATCGCGTTCGGCAGAGCCTGCGAGACGGTGGCGTCCATGACGACCGCCTGCTCTTTCTGGTCGCTGTCGGCGGCTGCGGTGCGCCGCGCCTTCGGCGTGCGTGTGCCGCGACGCGGTCCTCGTTGCTTACCCAAATTCGGTAAGAGTCTAATCGGCGAAGGGCAGGTATCGTTTCCGTCCCGAATGGCCTTCCCCACGCCGGACAACTTTCGGAGCCTGCTGCGGTTGGCGACTGTCGATATCACGCCGCTGCGCCGGCATCGCGACTTTCGGCTCCTCTACATCGGGAGATTCGTCTCCCTGTTCGGCAACCAGATCACATTCGTGGCGGTGCCTTACCAGGTGTTCACCTTGACCCACAGCACGGTCGCGGTGGGCCTTCTTGGGGTGGTGGAGCTGGCGGCGCTGCTGACCTTCGCGCTGCTCGGCGGTGCTCTCGCTGACGCGCTGGACCGACGGTTGATGGTGCTGATGTCCGAGGCCGCGCTGATGGTCGGCAGCGTGATCCTGTTCGGCAACTCGCTGGTGTCGCAACCGATCGTCTGGCTGGTGTTCGTGATCGTCTCGCTTCAGGGAGCGTTCGACGCGATGCAGACACCGTCTCTCGCCGCGCTTCTCCCCCGGCTCGTCGACCGCGACGAACTGGCCGCAGCGGCCGCGCTTGGAAGCATGCGATCGACGCTGGGGATGATCGCGGGACCGGCGCTCGCCGGCGTGTTGATCGCCGTCGCGGGCCTGCCTGTCGCCTATGTCGTGGACATCGGGACATTCGTGGTGGGTCTGGTCTGCCTGTGGCTGATGAAGGCGGTCCCGCCCCCGGCCGACGCGGAGCGGCCAAGCATCCGGCGCATCGCCGAGGGCCTGCGCTATGCGCGTTCGCGGCCAGAGCTGATGGGCACATACATCGTCGACGTCGTCGCGATGTTCTTCGGCATGCCCATCGCGTTGTTCCCGGCGATCGCGGCCGGCTATGGCGGCGCTAAGGTGCTCGGTTTGCTCTATGCGGCCATCGCCGTCGGCTCGTTCTTGTTCTCGGCGACGAGCGGGTGGACACGCAATGTGCATCGCCACGGCCGCGCGGTGGTCGTAGCCGCAACGTTGTGGGGCTTCGCGATCATCGGGTTCGGGTTCGCGCCGTCGCTGGTGGTGGCGTTGCTGTGCCTGGTGGCCGCCGGCGCGGCGGACATGATGAGCGGCATCTTCCGCAACGTGATCTGGAACCAGACGATCCCTGACTCGCTCCGGGGACGCCTCGCGTCGATCGAGCTCCTGTCGTTTTCGGGCGGGCCCTTGCTGGGCAACTTCGAGTCGGGAGTCGTGGCATCGCTTTTCTCGGTACGGTTCTCAGTGGTGTCTGGCGGAGTTCTGTGTGTTTTGGGCTGCGCGGTCGCCCTGGTTGCTCTGCCCGCGTTCTGGCGGTACGACGCGCGCACCTGGAAGGCGGCATGAGCGAGCGCTACATCAAGCCGGGCTGGTTCACGCGCACGGTGTTCAATCCGTTCGTGGCGTCGCTGACGCGTGCCGGCGTGTCCGTCTGGGGATCGCGCGTGCTTCGCGTGCGGGGCCGCAAGTCAGGCGAGTGGCGATCTGCGCCGGTGAACCTGCTGTCTTTCGAAGGCAAGCGCTACCTGGTCGCGCCGCGTGGCCAAACCCAGTGGGTCCGCAACATTCGTGTGTCGCACGAGGGAGAGCTGTGGCTCGGGTCGAAGGTCGAGCCGATTCGCGTGACCGAGGTTCCCGATGCGGATCGCGTGCCGATACTGCGGGCTTATCTCAAGAAGTGGGTCCTCGAGGTCGGCGTCTTCTTCGAGGGTGTCAAGGCCGACTCACCGGAGTCGGAGCTGCGGAGGATCGCGCCGGATCACCCTGTCTTTTTGATTCAGTCCTCTCCGTAGACGAGCTCGCGCGGCTTGGACGCGCGCCAGCGCTCGATCCAGGTGCCCTGCAAGTCTTCCGCCTTTGGCGTTTCGGCCAGCGTTCGGACGGCCTTTTCCACGCGAGTCGTGAACTCTCGTGAGCCTTCGCCAGGCTTCGGCGTCATGGGCTTGCCGATGCGGACTCTTGCCTGGGCGGGCAGCGGCAGCTTCTGACCCTTGGGCATGATGCGTTGCGCGCCACGGATGTGGACCGGCACGACGGGCGTCCGCGTTTCGTTCGCGAGGTGTCCGACGCCGGGCTTGAACTCATGGATGCGTCCGTCCTGCGATCGCGACCCTTCCGGAAACAGGACGAGGTTCCAGCCTGACTTGAGCAGCGTGCTCGACGCGTGCAGCTGGCCCTGCGCGCCGCCGGTGCGCGAGAAGGGGAACGTGTTGAGGAAGAGGCTGACGATGTTGCCCATCAGCGGCCGCTTGAACCAGTAATCCGCGGCCGCGGCGACCACAGTGCGATCGCGTGCGGTGTCGGTGAGCGCGTGAAGGATGAGCGACGTGTCCGCGTGACTCGAGTGATTGGCCGCGAAGATGACGGGGCGGTCGAGCTCCTTCACCCATTCGCGGCCTTCGACCTTCGGCTGCGACATGGCCTCTGTGAACGGAAGGAGCAGGCCGTGCTGGATCAGGTAGCGGATGGTGCGCACGGGTTCCTGCCTCGCCCAGCCGAGGTCTGATTCGGACGGCGGGATGACGGCCCCTCGTTCCGGCCACGTGTGAGGCCTGGGCGTGTCCCAGTGCCAGGCACGTCGCACGCGCCTGACGTCATTGACCAGGCTGCCGATGGCGCCGGTTAGCTGGGTGACCCCGCGTTCGCCGGAGTACCAGGGCTTGGCGGTCATGTCGTCACTGGACGTCGCAGAGCATGATCGGCGGCACGCGTAGGTGGGTGATGCTCGGGTGGCGGCCGACTGTCTGCTCAGCCATCTCTAGCGCGTCCTCGAGGGTGGTGGCGGCCTTGAAGCCGAGGCGGTGGACCACCTCGCGCTCGCCTCCGACGACGATGATGTCGCCCGCGTACTCCATCGCAAAAGCTGCCCAGTACCAGGCATAAAACGGGTGGGCGCCGTGGTACGCGTTCGACTTTCGGTACAGCTGCCGGAACCACGGATCCTCGGCGAAGCGCAGCTCGTACTTCTTCTCGATCTCGATGGGGTCCGTGGTGTCGGCGAGCACCTCGTCGAAGTAGTCGATGTAGCTCGGGTGCTGCACCGAGTCGAACTCATACCGGCAGGGGTGGGTGAGGACCAGCACGCCGCCCTTCCTCAGCACTGGCTTGCCGCGATAGAAGTTGAAGAGGTAGCCCAGGCCCATGCACGCCACCAGGATCGGGTTCATGGGGGCGTTCACGTTGTAAGGCCCGAGGTAAGGCACGCCCAGCGTGACGATGTCGGTCTGCCCCTCCACCGTGACAGCGATCTGATTTCGCACCGCCTCGAGCGTCTTCTCGTGCACGGCATCCACCTGACCGGCGTTCACCGCAGTCATTCCATAGGGTGCCCTCATGGCGTGAAAGACATTGCGCTTGAACGCGGGCGGCGCGATGTCGGTCATCTGTTTCATGGCCAGGAACATCGCCTGGTCCTGAGGCGTCCAGTCAGTCTCGCGCTTCTGCATGAAGTTCGCGATGGCTGGAAACGCGTGGTTGTTGACGGTGGTCTCGATGTGGAACACGCGCACTGTGTCCTCGATCAGCTGTCCCTGCCGCGCGCACGAGTGGTGAAGGGCGGAGTCCGGCGGGTTCATGTACGAACGTGAGGCGAGCAACGTCTTGGCGTTGTGATGGGCGCGGATGCTGCGGAACGAGGCCAATCCGGTGGCCATCGACTTGTGACCACCGTCCATCGGCACCAGTGTCAGGTTCACGTAGATGACGAGGTCCGACTCCGCCGCACGCTTGTGCAGCGTGACCTCCTCACCCTGCGACGTCTTGCCGATGTACACGTTGGCCTCGGGGTCCTCCCCATCGTGCTGGTACAGGCGGTCCGGCCAGAAGGTCGCGAAGATGCGATCGCCCACGATGTGCCGGACCTCGTCAGCTGTCATGCGCCGGTGCAGACCGAGCGCGGCGATGAGGTGGATGTCCTCCACGCCCGCCTCGGCGGCCATGTCGATGACCTGCTCCATCACGAGCTGCCGCACGTCCGGCGCCGCCATCGGCGGCAGCGGGAGCGACAGGTCGTCGAACGCGATCGTCAGCTTCATGCCTCGCCGCAGCAGCGACTTCAGAGGATCGTCCTCCAGAGGCTTCGCCAGCGCTCGCTTCACGGCCCGCTCCGGATGCGCGATCGGCTCGAGCGGGTCGGGCGGATACACGATGCGTGAGCCCAGCGGCAGCTTCTCCAGCCGCACGCCCTCGCCGAAATGAAACATCACCGGGGGCGTGTTGCGGTCGACCTCGATCACGGCGCCTGGGCGACCCATCTAAGCCCGTAATCCTCTCAGATCGAACGCGACCTTCACCGCGCCAAGGCGGCCTGCGCCCATCGCGTACGCGATAGCGTCCCGATATTCGCTCAAGGGATAGAGCGGTCCGGTCAACGTCTCGAGGTGAAGCTCCGGAGCAGCCTCCAATGCGAGCTCAAAAGTACGCCGCCCCTTCCGTTTCGGCTCCGCCCCATACGCGTAAGCACCCGTCACGGTCAGCTCACGCTGCCAGATTGCGGCCCAATCGACCTTCTCGTCGCCAGGCATTCCGACTGCGACGACCGTCCCCCCACCGCGTGTGAACCGCACCGCATCGCTCAACGAGTCAGCGCGACCAACGCACTCGAAAGTGATGTCCGCACCTCCCAGCAGCAGCGATCGGTCCATACCGTCGAGCCTGCGCGCGCCGGTCGCGAACCGGATCCGCTGGAACGTGTCGGCAGGCGCGATGACCTGGTCCGCACCCAGCTTCAATGCCAGATCGCGTTGGGTCGGATGCTTGGCGACGGCGATGAGCCGGCGCGGCGGAGTGAAGAGCTTGATCGCCGCGACCGTCAGGAGCCCGATCGTCCCCGCGCCCATCACCACCACGACGTCGTCCTTCGTGGCGCCACCGCGCAGGGCCGCGTGGACGCAGCACGCAAACGGCTCGATGAGGACGGCCGCCTCATCGCTCAACCCATCAGGCACCGCATGCACCTGCGACCGATGCGCCACCAGCACCTCCCCCCATCCTCCGCCCGTGTCCGCGCAGTAGCCGGTCTGGAGCCCGACATCGATCGGCCCCTCGGTGACGTTGTAGCAAAGCCCCGGCCGGCCCTCGGCGCACCGCGCGCACGGCGGATCGATGCCACGCACGAGGCACCCTAGAGCGGGCTCGACGACCACGCGCGACCCATCCTCCAGCACGCCCACTACCTCGTGTCCAGGCACGAATGGATATGACGTCAGCGGATCGAGATAGAGGGACGCGTGCCCGCCAATCGCAGCCAGATCCGAACCGCAGATCCCGCTCAAAGAGGGCAACACGCGCAGCCAACCCGAAGCGGGCAGTGAAGGCTCCGGAACATCTCCGAAATGCAGCATCGAGAGCGCGGAGGTCGCCACCTCCGGGTTGCCCCCCGAGGCGCGCACCAGGGCGAACGACGGGATCGAGCGCACGTACTGAAGCGCCAGCACCTATCTCCGCACGGCCTCCCGGTACTCAGGCGAGCGTGGGTCGGGCATCGGTAGGCGCCAGTTACCCGGAGCCATCCGCCAGCGCTCGATCTTCCACCCACGCTGACCCGCCACCTGCGACAGGCGCGCGTCGGGGTTCACGACCACCGGCGTCCCCACCAGCTCGAGCATGGGCAGGTCGGAGAGCGAGTCGGCATACGCGAACGACTCCGAGAGCACGATCCCGTTTCTGCCCGCGTACTCCTCCAGCAGCGACCCGCGGGCTTCCCCCGCCGGAGGTGGCGACTGCAGGTCGCCGGTCATGCGCCCGTCGCGCACGAGCAGATGCGCGCAGTCGACCTCCACGTCCAGCAGCTCGGCCAGGGGCTCCACCACCACGTCAAGCGCTCCCGTCAGCAGCAGGACCCGATGACCGGCCCGCTTGTGCTCTCGGATGCGCCGCATGCCCTCGGGGTAG
>VBFW01000232.1 GCA_005880525.1 Chloroflexota bacterium
GTCCTGACAGCGACTCTCCGCTGAAGCCTCCGAACACGACGGTGAAGGGCGCGCCGATGCGCGTGCACGCGAGCATCGCGACGGGCAGCTCAGGGATCATGCCCATGTAGATGGCGACGTGCGTCCCTTTCTTGACGCCGAGCTTCTTCAAGCCGTTGGCGAACCTGACTACTTCGTTCTGCAGGTCGGAGAACGTGATCTGCCGCCGGTCGTTCTCGGGCTCGCCTTCCCAGAAGTACGCGACCTTGCCGCCCTGTCCCTTTTCGACATGGCGATCGACGCAGTTGAAGCAGACGTTCAGCTTTCCGCCGATGAACCACTTCGCATATGGCGGCTTCCACTCGAGCAGCTGCTTCCATGGCTCGAACCAGGAGATTCGCTCGTTGGCCTCTTTCGTCCAGAAGTCCTCGAGCTTGCGGTTGTAGATGTCGGGCTGGGCGTTGGCCTGCTTGCGAAACTCAGGCGAAGGCGGATAGCGCCGCTCTTCCACCTGCATCGTCTCGATCGCGTGCTCGCCGGCCTTTGTCGCTTTCATTCGTTGCTCCTCTACGCCCCTGCCAGGCAGCCTCGACGCCATTGCGACTTTGATTTTGAGATTACGCCTTGATCCTATTCGACCCGAGCCCAGAGCCCCATCACCGGATCGCCGAATTGGAGCGCGAATTGTTACAAAAACTGCACTTGACTATTAATCGTTAAGGATCTAGCGCGCTTTCCACGGTCGGTCTATCTTTTTGACTCGCGGGAGGGGGGGAGTAAACGAGGGGGATGCTGTAGTGCAGCCTGGCATCGTCGCGCTGCGACGCGCTGTGACGACCGGCTGGCAGAACGACCTGCGGGCCGTTCGCCAGGACGGGTATGACGTCGAGCGCGGACGCGAGGCATGGGCGTTCATCCAGCGCTTCAACCAGCTGATCACGGACCTGCGCGCCCCGATACAGCGCGCCTGGGGGCCTGGCGGTCTGGTGCATGTTGCTGACAGCCCGGACATCGCGGGACCAGGTCCGCGCATTTCGATGACGCGGGTCAAATTGCGCAACCACGGCAACCTGGTGGCCATCGAGGCGTTGACACACAGCGAAGGCGAGGCCAAGCCAAACCCAGGCCTGGGGCTTGACCGAGAGATCGAGGTCGTCGGCGTGGCGCCTCTCGTCTTTGTCCAGGAGCTTTACGGCAGCCTTACAGCATTCCTGCAGACGGCGCTCAGCGTCGACTTCCACCTTGGCGGCTCGCGCTGGCTCTTCGAGCAGGTGGCGGCCGAACATTTCGTCACCAGCGCGCGGTGGCCGGAGCTGGCCGAGCTGTACCAGCGCGTCACCCGCGAATATGCGGTCGATGACAGCTTCGAGAAGGTGCTCGAGGCGTTCGCGCCTGGCACCACGGAGAACGGCGAGACCGAGGTGAAGCTTGGCATCGAATACCTCCACCGATGCCACGACACCGACCCCGACATCGCCAACTTCGTGCATGTCGTGAAGCTGGCGGTCGCCGCGGACGAGGTGGACACATGGGTGACCAGCGAGGCGGTGGCGCATGACCTTCAGCTGGATGGCGAGTCGTGCATGAAGCTGGGGCGACTGCTCCGCGCCGAAAAGGACGTATGGCGAGACGGCGACGCAGAGGAGGACTTCGCGAGCTGGAACTTCCAGCCGTCCTTGAATGTCCACTTCTTCCGCCGCATCGGCTCGATCGACGACTACCTGGCCATCCAGGCCGCGCTGAACCCTGCCTCGAGCAATGGCAACGGGGCCGCCAAGCCGCACGACGAGTCGGTGACCAGGGAGGGCTCGACGCCGCTGCCGGACGGCATCGTCACCTTCCTCATGACCGATGTCGTCGAGTCGACGCCGCTGTGGCTGCGCAGCCGCTCCCAGATGTACCTGGCGATGAAGCGGCACGACCAGCTGCTGACCGCTTCGATCGAAACCAACGGCGGCGTGGTCTTGAAGGAGCGCGGGGAAGGGGACAGCTTCTTCGCCGTTTTCCTGCGAGCCACCGACGCGCTGGCTGCGGCCGTCGACGCGCAGCGTTCGCTCCAGTCCGAGCTGTGGCCGGACGGCATGCCGATCCGCGTCCGAATGGCGATCCTGACGGGCGAGGCCGACGCCGACGACGGCGACTATCGGGCTCCGGCTGTCAACCGCTGCGCCAAGCTGCGCCGGCGCGCGGTGGGGCAGCAGATCCTGGTGTCGGAGACGACCTACGCGATCGTCGCGGACATCATGCGCGACGACCTGCAGCTGGTCAGCGTCGGTCAGCGCCGCCTGGAGGGCCACGACCGGCCGGAGCAGGTCTACGTGCTGCAGCACCCGGAGGTGGTGCTGGAGGCGACCGTCCCGGAGGACTGACGACAGGTCCGTTTGCACTAATCCATGGCGAATTTCGCCCGCCTTCTCTTATTCTCTTGTTGCTCAGCGTCCGGGGCGCCGCGAGTTGGAAAGGTGGGTGTTCTGGCTTCCAAGCCAAAGAAGGGTAGGGATGCGACTGGTGCGCTTTAAGGTTGCGCTGTCTCTTGCCGTCGGCTTCAGCGTCATGGCCGCGATGAGCGGCTCGGCGGCCACAGGCGACGAGGGCTCCGGCGTAACCCGATTCGCAAGGGTCGACGCATCCTTGCTCGAGTCTGCCGGCCAGCGCGCCGGGTTTGTCCCGGCATCGCTGACTGACCGGCCAGTGGCCGTTGTGCTGGAGATGGCGGACGCGCCGGTTGCGGTGCAGGAGGCCAACGCCAGCAAGCGCGGACAGTCGCTTTCGCCGAGCGAGAAGAAGGCCATCCGCGACCAGCTCGCCGCCAAGCAGAACCAGCTCCACGGCCAGCTGGCCGCGGCCGGCGCCCAGGTCATCGGCCAGATGCAGGACGCCTACAACGGCATCCACGTGGTCGTGCCCCAGAAGAACATTCCTCAGCTCGCCAGCCTGGCGGGCGTGACCGCCATCCACGCCGTGCCGTCGTTCGAAGTTGACAACGTCCACGGCGTTCCCTTCATCGGCGCGCCGGAGGCGTGGGGCACCTTCAGCCTCACCGGTGCCGGCGTCAACGTCGCCGTCATCGACACCGGAATCGACTACACGCACGCCGACTTCGGCGGCCCGGGCACGGTGGCGGCATGGAACGCCGCCAAGGCGACGAGCACCGCGCCACCCGACCCGAGCCTCGTGGGCCCGGCAGCCCCGAAGGTCAAAGGCGGCTTCGACTTCGTGGGTGACGCGTACAACGCCAACATTCCAGGTTCGGTACCCGCGCCGGATTCGAATCCACTCGACTGCTTCGGCCATGGCTCGCACACCGCGGGAACCGTGGCGGGCTTCGGCGTGCTGAGTGACGGCTCCACGTTCAGCGGTCCCTACAACGCGAGCACGATCTCATCGCACTCCTGGAACGTAGGTCCTGGGGTCGCCCCGCAGGCGAACCTGTACATCTACCGCGTGTTCGGATGCGCGGGCTCGAGCAACGTCGTCGACCTCGGCATCAACGCAGCCGTCGCGGCCGGCGTGAACGTCATCAGCATGTCGCTGGGTTCACCGCTTGGTGGCACTGACGACCCCACCTCCGTGGCCGCTCAGAACGCGTTCAACGACGGCATCTCGGTCGTGACGTCGGCCGGCAACGAAGGCAACAACGCGTACATGGTCGGCTCGCCGAGCACCTCGAACGGAATCCTCTCGGTCGCCGCGATGGACGCGAGCGTGCCGAGCTACCCGGGCGCCACGCTCTCGTTGAGCACTGGTGCCTCCGTCACCGCGATTGACGCCAACGGCGCGGCCCTGCCCAGCGGTTCGTTTCCGGTGAAGGTGCTGCGGAACGCCAACGGCTCCATCTCCCTGGGCTGCAACAAGGCCGAGTACGCCGGCACGGCCGGCATGGTTGTCGTCACTGTTCGAGGGTCGTGTGCGCGCGTCGCACGAGCGGTGTTCGGCGACGAGGCGGGCGATGCGGCGGTCGTGATGATCAACAACTCGTCCGGCTACCCGCCCTTTGAAGGCCACATCACCAGCAACCCGGACACGGGCGAGCAGCACGATGTGACCATCCCCTTCCTCGGCGTTAAGAACGATGCGACGACAGTCGCGGCCCTGAACGCGGCGGACGGCGGGTCGGTGACCCTGACCGCCACGGCCGTGCCCAACACCAACTACAAGGTGGCTGCGGGATTTACATCGGGTGGCCCACGCAACCCGGACTCGGCGCCGAAGCCTGACGTAATCGCACCAGGCGTGAGCGTCGCCTCCGCGGGCATGGGCACCGGCGCGCAGGCCGCCGTCATATCCGGCACCTCGATGGCGTGTCCGATGACCGCCGGGATCGCGGCACTTCTGAAGCAGGAGCACCCGGCATGGACCGGCGTTCAGATCAAGGCCGCCATCATGAACACTGCCGATTCCAGCCTTAACCTCGGCTACAACAGCCGGCTGGCCGGTGCCGGCGTGGTCCAGGCTCAGAACGCTGTCAACTCGACAGTGCTGGCCACCACATCGGAGAACCTCGACTCGATCGCCTTCGGATATGTGGCGGGGTCCGGTGACTACCACGCAGACAAGTCATTCACCCTTACCAACTACGGCTCGTCGGCGGCTACGTACGACCTGAGCGTGGCTCTCAACGCCAACCCGCGCGGCGCCGCAATTGGGGTGACGCCGGCCACTGTTGGAGTTCCGGCAGGCGGAACGGCCACAGTGCATGCCACGTTGACCATGTCGGCGGCCGCCTTCGCCGCGCTGCCCAGTGACGACACGTTCGTCATCGGTCCCGGCGGTGTGGTGACGATTCGCGGCGACATCGTGGCTTCGCGTGACGCCACCGACTCCGCCTCCGATCACCAGAAGCTGAGCGTGCCGTTCATGTTCGTTCCGCGCGGCCTTTCCAACGTCGTCGCCGGCGCGACGGGCAAGTTCAACAGCGTGCCCAACAGCGGCGGCGCGCCCGGCCAGGACTTTGCGGCGACCCTGCCCCTGACCAACAGCGGCATCCACGCCGGCACCGCCGACCTCTACACGTGGGGCATCACCGACGCCCGTGAGACCGGTGCGCCGATGGACGTGCGGGATGTCGGGCTCCAGATTCTGCCCGGCGCCGCGCTGAGGTCATCCGACTCTGATCGCAGCCTGGTCTTCCTGGTCAACACGTGGGGCCAGGCGGCCAACCAGTCGGTCAACGAGTTCGACGTCGACATCGACACCAACGGTGACGGACAGCCCGACTTCGTGGTTTTCGGCTTCGACCTTGGCAGGGTGCTGACGGGTACCTTCGACGGTCGGTACGGCGCTTTCACCTTGAATGTGCACACGGGCGTCATCGTCGATGCGTACTTTGCCGAGGCGCCGATGAACGGTTCCACCATCGAGCTGCCGACGCTGGCCAGCGACCTGGGCCTGTCGACGCGGGACCACGGCGTCGGCTCCACTCACAAGCAGGGCATCACCTACGCGGTGGCGGCATTCTCGGTGGTCCCCGGAGGAATCGTCGACGTCACCGCCTCGGCCTCGATCGACCCTTACGCGCCGGCTCTTTCCAGCGGCGACTTCGCCGGCATCAACCCGGGTGCATCCTCGACCTTCACCCTGACCGAGCACCTGCCGCAGCAGAGCTCGCAGCCCTCGCTGGGCTGGTTGGTGGCTTCGGTTGACGACGCGAACGGTGCGCCCCAGGCCGCGGAGGTGGCGGCGCCGAAATAGTCAGTCCATAAACGAGCTTCCCAGAGCGGTCTCCGCGCACGGAGACCGCTCTTTCTTTGCCGGCGAGTCGATCTCATCTTTGCGGCGGCAGTCCAGGCATCTATATGCTGTTTTTTGGACTCGGGTCGCGAACCCGGTGGGGCCGCTGGTGTGGATGTCCTAGGAGGGTGCATGGCACGGACTGGTCCTCGTTTGATTCGATTGCTTCTCGGCCTCGCGATCTTGGTCGCGAGCATCGGCAGCCAGCCGGTCGCCGCCTCCACGGGCAGCAGCGGCTCGACGCGTGAGATCTCAGCCTCTGGAACGGCCGCCTTTACAGCCGCTCAGCCGGCCGGCACCGCCGGCGTTGAGGCCTACGAGACGCCTGCATCGGGCGGCGATGGAGCCCAGGTTTTCGACCGCAGCCACAGTGGTTCTGGCGACTCGACGCCGGTCGGCGCGATCAGCCAGCCCAAGCCCGTGACCAACTCTGCCCCCGGGCTCATCACCAGCTTCGAAGGCATCAACCACTTCCAGCAGCGCTTTGGCACGCCTAACCAGTTCAGCCTCGAACCGCCCGACCAGGGCCTCTGTATCGGCAGCGACGGCGCGGGCAGCACCCGCGTCCTCGAGGTTGTGAACGACACGCTCCGCGTCTTTACCACAGGCGGCACCGCGCTGACCGGGCCGGTCGCGCTCAACGCCTTCTACGGCTATGCACCCGCGATCATCCGGACGACCACCCCGATCACCTTCGGTCCGTTCGTCACCGACCCGTCCTGCATCTACGACGCACCCACCGGCCGGTGGTTCATCGTGGTCCTGACCCTGGACACGTTCCCCCACCCCGGCTCGGATAGCCAGCAGCATTTCACCGGCACCAACCATCTGGACCTCGCCGTGAGCAACTCGTCCGACCCGCTCGGCGGCTGGACCGTCTTCCGGATCGCGGTTCAGGACGACGGCACCGCCGGCACGCCGAACCACCACTGCTCGCCTTCTCCGAAGCCCGTCAGCCAGCAGGCGACCCCGTTGCCGACCAACCCGACCGCATGCTTCGGCGACTACCCGCACATCGGGTCCAACGCCGCTGGCATCTTCCTGACCACCAACGAGTACTCGTTCTTCGGCCCTGAGTTCCACGGCGCGCAGGTTTACGCGCTGTCGAAGTCTCAGCTCGTGGCGGGCGGCCCCGTCAACATGACCCAGTTCGACACGCACGGCCTCGACACGTTTGGCTTCGCCCTCAACGGCTTCACGTTGTGGCCGTCGGTCACGCCGGTCAGCGGTGGCTATGGTGGCGGCGACAGCGCGTCGGGCGGCACCGAGTACTTCCTGAGCACCAACGGCGGTGCGGAGGCGCACGACACCGGCGACGGCAAGTCCACCTTCCACCCGTCCACCCAGCTTTTGGTCTGGTCTCTCACCAACACCAGCTCGCTGGACACCGGACCGGCGCTGAACCTCAGCAACAGCGAGGTCGGGGTCGGCGTCTACACCCTGCCGCCTTCCGCACAACAGAAGAATGGCAACCAGCCCTTGAAGACGTGCTTGAACAGCAGCTCATGCTCCTTGTTCCTCGAAGCCATCAAGGACCCGTTCGCTGAGAAGTCGGCGAACCTCGACAGCAACGACACCCGCATGCAGCAGGTGACCTGGGTCAACGGCTCACTGTGGGGCGCCAACGACACCGGGCTCAACATCAGCTCGGCCAAGCAGGCCGGTATCGAGTGGTTCAAGGTCACGGCCAACGGCGGCTCGACCGGAGCCGCGCTTGCGGGCTCAGGCTACGTTGGTCTCGGCAACGACAACCTGACCTACCCCGCGATCGGCATCACGACCAGCGGGACTGGCGTGATGGCCTTCACCGTCGTGGGTAATGACTTCTACCCGAGCGCCGGTTACGCCACGATCAGCGGCAGCGGCATCAGTGACATCCACATCGCCGCGGCCGGCCAGGGACCA
>VBFW01000369.1 GCA_005880525.1 Chloroflexota bacterium
CAGTGCCCAGGAACGTGCCGGGGTCGAGCAGCCTCGCCACCGTCCCTCCCGGCGAGTGGTTCTCGAACAGCCCGGTCCCGGCTGAGAGCACCGGCGCGACCTTGAACACGAAATCGGGCAGGTACTGCGGCACTGCGACGAGCCACAGAGCCAACCCGGCGATCGCGGCCCCGGCCAGCATCCGCCAGCGGCGTCCCCACAGCACCAGCAGGCCCAGGGGGGCCTGCAGGAGCTTGAGCGCGACCCCCGCACCGAGCGCGGCGCCGGCCCACCAGCGATCGCCCCGCACCCACCCGAGCAGCCAGACACCGCTCAGGGCGAGCATCACCAGGTTGATCTGCCCTTCGTCGATGTTGGCTGCCACAGGCTCGAAGGCGATGGCCACGAGCACGAGCAGGACTGTCGACTGCCAGTCCTTGACGCCGAGTGCGCGAAGTGTCGTGACCAGGAACACGACCAGTGACAGCTGCAGCACCGCCAGCACCACGATGAGCTGGGTTGCCGCGCTCGCATGCAGGAGCGGCTGCAGCATCCAGGCCACAGGCAGGGGAGTCACGTACTGCGGGCCCGCCACCGTCAGCCTGGTCGCGGCTGACAGGTCGTACGGATTGTGGCCGGAGGCGATCCTTGCGGCCGCCGCCATGTAGTTCACAGTGAAGTCCTCGGGTAACGCGCCAGAGGCCAGCGGCAGGACGACGGTGCGCCAGGCGTAGAAGGCCGCGATCGGGATCGCGGCTCCGATCAGGAGGACGGATCGGAACCAGGCGCGCTCCAGCGGCGCAATCAAAGACACGGCCGCGATTATCGCGGCCTGGACTTCGTGAGCGGGCGCCTATCCCCTAGACAAGAATTGAGGCGGCGCCTGCTGCGGACACCGCCTCGAACCGGCTCCAATGGGGTCGAGAACTCTCCTCGGAGGTGGGCGTGATGGCGGAGCTCAGCTACGTGCATGGGGCGAACGACGTGCCGCTGGTCGGCGAGCCGATCTTTCACAACCTCCGCCGCACAGCCGCCCGATTCGGTGATCGGGATGCCCTTGTCGTGCCCCACCAGGACTACCGCGCCACCTACCGCCAGCTCGTCGAGCAGAGCGAGGAGATCGGCCGCGGCCTGATGTCGCGCGGAGTCAAGAAAGGCGACCGGGTCGGGATCTGGTCGCCGAACCGGCACGAGTGGGTGCTGGTGCAGTACGCCACCGCCGCCATCGGCGCGATCCTGGTCAACATCAACCCGGCGTACCGCACCTCTGAGCTGCAGTACGCGCTCAACCAGTCAGGCACCGGCTTCCTGTTCCTCGCCGCCGGGTTCCGCACCGCCGACTACCGGGCGATGCTGGCCGAGGTCAAGAGCAGCTGCCCGGAGCTGAAGGAAGCAACGGTGCTAGAGGACGGTTGGGACGCCCTCAAGCGCGACGCGGCCAAGACGAGCATCGACGATCTGCGCGAGCGAGAAGCCACGCTGCAGTTCGACGACCCGATCAACATCCAGTACACGTCAGGCACGACCGGCTTTCCGAAAGGCGCGACCCTCACCCACCACAACATCCTCAACAACGCGTTCTTCATCGGCGAGACGCTGCGCTACACCGAGCAGGACCGCGTTTGCATCCCCGTGCCCTTCTATCACTGCTTCGGCATGGTGCTCGGCAACCTCGCTTGCACCACGCACGGTTCGGCGATGGTGATCCCAGGCGAGGCCTACGACCCGGTCGCGGTGATGGAGACGGTGCAGAAGGAACGCTGCACCTCGCTGTACGGCGTGCCGACGATGTTCATCGGCGAGCTCGAGCACCCACGCTTCAGAGAGTTCGACTTCAGCTCGCTGCGCACAGGCATCATGGCCGGCTCTCCGTGCCCGGTAGAGGTCATGAAGAAGGTGCAGACGATCATGCACATCCCCGAGATGACGATCGCGTACGGCATGACCGAAACGTCGCCAGTGTCGACGCAGTGCGCGACGGATGACCCGCTGGAGAAGCGCGTCTCCACGGTTGGCCGCGTCCACCCGCACGTGGAGATCAAGGTCATCGACCCGACCACTGGCGCAGTGATGCCGCGAGGCATGCCCGGCGAGCTCTGCAGCCGCGGCTACATGGTGATGCTCGGCTACTGGAACAACGAGGAGGCGACCCGCCAGGCGATCGACGCGGCGCGGTGGATGCACACCGGCGACCTCGCGACCATGGACGACGAGGGCTACATCAACATCGTGGGCCGCATCAAAGACATGATCATTCGCGGCGGAGAGAACATCTATCCACGCGAGGTGGAGGAGTTCCTGTACGGCCACCCGATGATCGCCGACATTCAG
>VBFW01000233.1 GCA_005880525.1 Chloroflexota bacterium
CCAGGGACTTTCCGATGCGCGCGACATTCCCGCGGGCGCCCTCAGCGTTACGCGCAATGGGTTCGCGCGCAGCATCCGCGAGTGCCTGCCCGCGCCGCTGCGCGGCATCGAGTTCGAGGTCGATGTCGCGGCGCAGGAATCGCGAGCCTTCAACCCGATGACCGAGACCGCCGGGATCCTCTTCTACGACCCGCTCGAGAACTCGTTCCAGCAGAGCCGCGTGCTCGATCTCTTCCGCAGGCTGCCCGTGCAGATGTCGCTGTTTCGCATCTTCGCGCACGACGACGGGCACAGGAAGGAACTGGTCGCAGCAGCCAACCAGGTGCTCAAGCCGGGCTAGCTAGAGGCGCGGCCGGAAGCCTCGGCGAGAGATTCGGCCATCCAGGTGGCCCAGATCCGGGCGAAGCGACGAGCAGCGGAGCGAGCGCATTGGACACTGCGTGAGCGAGCAGCGCAGGAGCTGAGCCCGGAGATGGGTCGCATGGGGGCCGAAGATCCGCCGATGGCTTCCGGTCCGCGCCTCTAAAAGTCGTCGTCGCCTCCACCAAAGTCGCCCCCGTCGTCGCCTCCCCCGAAGTCGTCGTCACCGCCGAAGTCGTCGCCGCCGTCACCTGACGAGCGGGCGGTCGCGAACGTCGAGACCAGGCGCTTGAGCTCGGGCTTGCCGCAGTGCGGGCACGCAGGGTCGGGCGAGGAGTAGCTCGGCAGCAGCGCGGAAGACTTCTTGCCGCACGCCGAGCACCGGTACTCATAGATCGGCATCCCTACGATTATCCGATTGATCCCACTCGAGGACGTTGTCGCAGCAGCGGGACGAGCGCGTCCCTACGTGCAGCGCACGCCGGTCGTCCCCGTCGAAGGCGCGTTCCTGAAGCTCGAGTGCCTGCAGCCCACGGGGAGCTTCAAGGTTCGCGGGTTCTTCGCCGCGGCAACCGCGATGCCCAGGGATCAGCTCGCAAGAGGGCTCATCACTGTCAGCGCTGGCAACGCCGCCCAGGCGTGCGCATATGTGGCGCACACGCTCGGCGTTTCGTGCCGCGTGGTGATGTACGAGAACGCGCCCGACGCCAAGATAAACGGTGTCAAGCGCTGGGGCGCGAGCCCGATCCTCCTCCCGCGCGACAAGGTGCTTGATTGGCTGGCCAACGAGCGCTGGACGTCCGAGCCCGAAGTCTTCATCCATCCGTTTGCCGAGCCGGCGGTGATCGCCGGCCACGGCGGCGCCGGGCTCGAGATGCTCGAGGACGTGCCAGACCTAACTCGCGTCGTGGTGCCTGTCGGAGGCGGCGGCCTCATCAGTGGCATCGCGTCGGCGATCAAGGGTTCGAAGCCGGGCGTCGAGGTCATCGGCGTGCAGTCCGACGGCTACCCGCTCTGGACGAAGGCCTTCGAAGCCGGCGGGCCGGTCAGCGTGACGCCAAACACCATCGCCGACGGCACGACCGCGCCTTTCGACCCGCGCAACTTCGAGCTGTTGAAGAAATGCGTCGATCGCTGGATCACCGTGCCAGAGCCACGGCTGCGGGTGGCGATCCCGGAGCTCGCCTCAGCGGCGAAGGTGATCGCGGAGGGCGCGGGCGCCCTGGCCTACGCCGCCCTCGAGCAGCTGGAGCCTGGACCCGTGACCGTGGCGGTCGTCAGCGGCGGCAACATCGACACCAAGCTCCTTTCGAGCTTGCTCAGTTAAGGATGTCGGAGCAGACCTTCAGCGCTGATTGAATGTCCTGCGACGTGATGCCCTCGTGCGTCACGAACCGCACCGTGTGCTCGTCGGTCGCGCCGCCCAGCAGGTCTCGCTTGCGGCACTCGTCCTCGAACTCCAGCCCGGTCATGCCCTTGACGTCGAAGTACACGAGATTCGTCTCGACGCGCGACAGGTCGCACGTGATGCCCGGGAGCTCCGCCAATCCCTCCGCGAGCGTGCGCGCGTTGGCGTGATCGTCGGCCAGCCGGTCGACCATCGACTCCAGCGCCACCACGCCGGCCGCCGCAAGCACGCCGGCCTGGCGCATGCCGCCGCCCAATCGCTTGCGCCACCGCCGCGCCTCGTCGACCGCCTCCTTGCTGCCGAGAAACACGCTCCCGGCCGGACAGCCGAGGCCTTTCGAGAGGCAAAACGTCACCGTGTCGCAGCACGCGGCGATGTCGGCGACATCGATTCCCTGCGCGACAGCCGCGTTGAAGACGCGCGCGCCGTCGAGGTGAACGCGAAGGCCGAGCTCGTGAGCAGTCTTGTAAGCGGCCCGGAGATCTTCGAGCGGCCACACCACACCGCCGTGACGGTTCTGCGTGTCCTCGAAGCTGACCGCGGCGCTCAGTGCGTAGTGGTAATCGTCCCTCGGGTTGGTCGCGGCCCGGATCTGCTGCGGCGACATCACTCCACGGGCCGTGGCGACCGGATGGACCTGCACGCCGCTGATGGCCGCGCTGCCCGCGCCCTCATATATATAGACGTGAGAGTCGGCGTCCGCGATCAGCTCCTGGCCGTGCTGAGCATTCACGGCGACACCGAGGATGTTGCCCATGGTCCCGCTCGAGACGAAGACTGCCGCCTCTTTGCCCAGGCGCTCGATGGACATCTCCTCGAGCTTCTTGACCATCGGGTCGTCGCCGAACACGTCGTCGCCGAGAGGCGAGTTCACCATCGCGTGACGCATCTCGGGCGTCGGCTGGGTCACAGTGTCGGAGCGAAGGTCGATCACCGCCACACGTCTACTGTATCCGCGCGGTGAAAGCGGATCTGATCCTCGCAGGCGGCGTCGTGCGCACGCTGGGCCGCGGCGGCCTGAAAAGGTTCACGCACCTTGCAGTCGCGGGAGGCCGCGTGCTGGCGGCAGGCGGTGCGGACGTGATGGAGCTCCGAAGCTCGCGCACGCGGGTCCTGGCGTTGCGCGGCGCGGCCGTCTTGCCCGCATTCAATGACGCGCACGCGCACGTCGTCTACTACGGGCTCACGCGGTTCGGCGCGGACCTGGGACCGGCCAGGGACGTTGCTGGAATCGTCGAGCGGCTGCGCGCGCATGGGCGCCGTCTGAAGTCGGGCGAATGGCAGCAGGGCATGGGCTATCGCGCGAGCGGGCTGGCCGAGCGGCGTCCGCCTCACCGCCTGGAGCTCGACGAGGCAACCGGCTCGCGCCCTGCTTTCATCGATGAGCGAGGCGGGCACTCGCGCGTCGCCAACAGCGCCGCGCTGCGTGCTGCCGGCATCACCGCGTCGACGCCTGACCCGGCCGGCGGCCGCATCGGTCACGATCCAGACGGCGCGCCGAACGGCCTGCTGCAGGAGGGGGCGATGCGGATGGTCGCCGACGTTCAGCCTCTGCCTGATCGCAGGCGCAGAAGCCAGGCCATTCAGCTGGCGCAGAAGCTCCTCCTGTCGCGCGGCATTACCTCCGTCGGCGCCGCCGTCAACCGTGGGTTCGCAGACGACCTGTTCTGCTACCAGCGGCTCGCGATGGACGGCGAGCTCCATATGCGCGTCAACGAGTTCCTGTCGTGGGAGCTGCTCGAGGCCGCATCGAGTCTTGGCGTGCACGCGGGCTTCGGCGGCGACGTCGTGCGCGCGGGGCCGATCAAGGTGTTCATCGACGGCGGCGCCGAGCGCGTGGTGATGCGTTCTGGCGGGGGCTTGTGGCGGACGCTGCCAGACGAGCTGAACGCCCTCGTCAAACGAGCGTCCGACGCGGGCCTGCAGGTGGCCGCGCACGCCATCGGCGACGGCGCGATCGAGGCAATGTGCGACGCTGTCGAGGCGGCCGGCGCCCGCGGCATGCGCCATCGCGTGGAGCACTGCACGATCTGCCCGCCCGACCTGCGCCGGCGCCTGGCGCGATTGCGCATGGTCGCCGTGATGCAGCCGCTTGCGGTGCGTGCGCCTCGGGTCGCGCCGGGCGTGTTCCCTGAGGTCGATCGCGAAGACTTCGCTCCACATCGCGGGCTGGAGCGCGCCGGCGTGCGCATCGCGTTCAGCTCGGACCTGCCGGTGACACCCGACCCGAATCCCTGGGCGGGAATCCGGGCGGCTGTCGAGGACGAGATCAACGGCATCAGGGTGCTCGACGCGCTCCGCGCCTACACGGCGGGTGGCGCGTACGCGAGCTTCGAGGAGACGCTCAAGGGCACGCTCGAGCCGGGAATGCTGGCTGACCTCCAGGTCTATGCGGCCGACCCGCTGGCGGGACCGCAGCCCGGTTGGGACGGACTTCGCCCGCAGGCCGTGCTGCTTGGCGGAGTCCTGGTATCCGGCTCCCTCTAGCCCTGCCCCGAGCCCATCGCCTCGGCCGGTGCCTCCGGCACGGCGGGCGGTGTCATCACAACCGCCGGCGGCGCCGTCCGGCGCGGGCTTCGGCGCGCGGTGCGCTTGACCGCGGCGGTCTTCCGCTTGGCGGTTGCCGCGCGCCGGGTTGTGGTTCTGCGCGTCGTGGTTGTGGTGGTGCGGCGCGGAGTCGTGCCTCGCGTGGCCGTTGCCGCGCGCTTGGAGAGCGTCCGGGCCAGACCCTCGACCTGCTTGCTCAGTCCGCTGAACCGCTTGAGCGCGCGGTCGAGCTCGCCTGGCGCGGTGGCCTTTTTGACGCGCGCGCGAATGTCCTTGACCGTCGCGTCAAATCTCTCCTGGCCGTCTTTGATGCCTCGCTCGATCTGCCGCCGCAGGTCGGGAGGAATTCGCTTCTCGGCCTGGCGAAGCGCCTTCCTGCCGGCCTTCACGGCCTGGTTGAGTCGAGACCGAGACGGAGCTCGTTTTCGGGCTGGCATAAGAAACCTCCTGGTGTCGACCCCTATAACGCAGCGCGTTAGAATCGGGCCCAACCATGTCACCCGGGCCTGAACGCCACCTTATCAAGAAGTACGCGAACCGCAAGCTGTACGACACCCGCAGCAGCCAGTACGTGACGCTTGACGGAATCGCGGACCTGGTTCGCGCAGGTCACGACATCCGCGTCGTTGACCGCGACAGCGGCAACGACATCACCCAGGTGGTGCTGTCGCAGATCGTCCTGACGGAAGAGAAGCGCGGGCCGCAGCGCCTGGTCGACGCCGGCGCTGATGCCATTCACGAGCGCGGCCAGGCCCTTCTCGACTACGTGCGCAAGACGCTCAATGTGCCAGGCGAGCTGGTGTCGGAGGTCGAGAAGCGCCGCGGCAATATCGAGGGGATGGTCGATGAGGCCATCGAGCGCACTCTGCAGCGCTTGAAGCTGCCCAGCCGGCGCGACATCGACCGCCTGAACGAACGCATCGACAAACTTTCGGCGGAGCTGAAGCGATCGAACGGGCGCGCGCCGAACGCGGCTAAGGCACTCCGTAGACGAAGGGCCGCTCGGTAATCACCGCCCGGATCACTATGTCCGACTCGACGCGATAGGTCGCCTGACGCACGCGCCGGTCGCTGCGCAGCTGCTGCGTCATCGCCTCAGCGGTCTCGGCCAGGCGGTTGGTGTCCCCGATGGCCACGATGGTCCACGGAGGCGGCGTGAGTGTGCCGCCAACCGTGACGCCGCCCGCGGTTTGCACGATGGGCACGCCCGCCACGACGCGCCGATCATTCACGGCCAGGGCCTCACTCCCTCCCGCGGCGAGGTTGTTCAGCGCGTCCTGAAGGTCGAGAGCAGTCAGGCCCGACGCGTCAATCACCAGCACCACGCCCGGCCCGTGAACCGGCACCAGGCCCTCGAGGATGCGCAGCTGGTCCAGCTCGGCCTGCAGCGCCTGGTCCGCGGCCGAGCTTCCGCCTGACTGCAGTTTCGTCCGGCGCTGCGTGAGGTCGTTGATCTGCGCCTCGAGCTGGTCGTTGGACCGGCTCAGCTGGTCGATCGAGAAAGCAAGCGTTGCGGGGTCGGCCTGGACCAGGCTCTTCTCCACCTCCGCCTGGCTGCGCAGCTGCACGGTCGCCACAAGCGCCACCAGCAGCGCGATGAGCCACACGGCCACCGGGCCCGCCGAGGTGCGCGAGCGCTGCCGCGGGCGCCGCGAGCTAGGCCGGGCCGACATGGGGCGCCTCCAGGCTCCCGTCGAAAGCGGGCAGCGATTCATTCGGCGCTCCGCGCACGCCAAGGGTCAGCTGGTACTGGATCTCCCTGAGCCGCAGGCTGGGCAGGCTGTTCGGGTCGCCCAGGGCGGCCTCCATGCCGTTGCGGTCGCCGACCGCGACGATCTTGATCGGGGAGAACAGCGGCGGGCCCTGGTCGACGATCACCTCGCCTTCCGACCCGCTGAACGCGCTCATCGGCGTGATGCGCCGGCCGCTCACGGCGACGCCTTCGGCGCCTGACGCGAAAAGGAGGTTGACCAGGTCCTGGACGTCCTGGTACGTGACCAGGTTGCGGCCCTGGCCGGAGGGATCCGAGCCGGGCGGACCGTTTGCCAGGTCCACCTGTACGCCCGGCCCGTGCAGCGGGGTCAGGCCGGCGTGGGCGCGCAGGTCGGCCACCTGGTTCTTCAGACCCTGAGTTGTCTGCGACTGGCTTGCGGCCTGGGCCTCGAGCGCATCGATCTCGCCGCGTAGGGCCTCGATCTTGGTGCGATCGGCCTGGTTCGTGCGCTCGAGGTCCTGGACGCTGCGGATGAGCGCCTGGTTGCGCCCGACCTGGTTGGAAGGGGTCAGCAGCTGCGCTTTGACCTGGCCGGCCAGAAGGAAACCGACCGCCAGCGCGACCAGCGCGACGAGCGCCGTGCTAAGAGGTTGAGCGCGCCCCATCCCGGGTCAATTCTGGGGGTTGATCTAGAGCACCGAGGGGTCCCTGGAGTATTGTGGGTTGGCACGTATGGCGGTCGAAACGAGGGTGTCGGCTTACGAGACCGCCCAGCGGCGTTTTGATGCCGCCGCAGACGTCATCGACCTCTCAGACGACACCCGGCGCTCGCTCCGCGAGGTCAAGCGCGAGCTCACCGTGCACTTCCCGGTGCGCATGGACGACGGCTCGGTGCACGTCTTCACGGGCTGGCGTGTGCAGCACAACATCAGCCGCGGCCCGGCGAAGGGCGGCATCCGTTACCACCCCGATGTCGACCTCGAGCTCGTCAAAGCGCTCGCGATGCTCATGACCTGGAAGTGCGCCGCGGTCGGCATTCCGTACGGCGGCTCCAAGGGCGCGGTTCGCGTCGACCCGACCAAGCTTTCGCTCACCGAGCTCGAGCACCTCACGCGTCGCTACGCCACGGAGATCGCGCTCCTGATCGGCCCTGAGAAGGACATCCCGGCACCTGACATGGGGACGAGCCCGCAGGTGATGGCCTGGATCATGGACACGATCTCGATGCACGCGGGCCACTCGGTCACCGCGTCGGTGACGGGCAAGCCTGTGGACGTTGGCGGGTCAGAGGGCCGCGTCGACGCGCCCGGCCGGGGGGCCACATACCTGACGCTCGAGGCGCTGAAGTACCTCCACTTCGAGGACCAGACGCCGACCGTCGCCATCCAGGGCTACGGCAAGGTCGGCCGGTCGGCGGCGCGCCTGCTGTCTGAGGCGGGGCTGACGATCGTCGCGATCGGCGACTCCAAGGGCGCGGTGCACAACCCGAAAGGCCTCGACCTTGACGCGCTCGAAGAGCACCGCCAGGTGCGCGGCGGCGTGGCGGGGTTCAAGAAGGCGGACGCGATCGGAAACGATCAGCTGCTCGAGCTGCCGGTGACAGTGCTCGTGCCGGCCGCCATCGAGAACCAGATCAACGAGCAGAACGCGAGCCGCATTCAGGCGCGGCTAATCACCGAGGGCGCCAACGCCGCCATCAGTCCCGGGGCTGACCCCATCCTCCACGAGCGCGGCATCTTCGTTGTGCCCGACATCATCGCCAACGCCGGCGGGGTGATCGTGTCCTACTTCGAGTGGGTGCAGGACCTGCAGGCCTTCTTCTGGGAGGAGGAGGAGATCAACACCAAGCTGCACCACGTGATCACGCGCGCGTTCTACGAGATCCTCCACACGTCGGTGAACAAGCACATCGACATGCGGCTCGCCGCGTACGCATTAGCCGTGCAGCGGGTGGCCAACGCTACGACCGTGAGGGGAATCTACCCATAATCGGGGGGTGACCCCATCGTTTCCTTCCCGCGTGCTCATCACGGGCGTATCCAACCCACTCGGCGCCGAGGTCGCGCGCCGCCTCGCGCCGCAGGTGCCCTGGCTGTTCGGCTGCGACGTCGATGACCCGGTCTCCGCGAACGAGGACATGGACTTCGTGCACGCCGACACCCGCCAGTCCGTGATCGGCAAGCTCGTGCGTCGGCTGCGCATCGACACCGTCGTGCACATGGCGGTGATCGTCGACTCGGGTCGCGAGGATCGCGCGACGCATGAGACCAACGTCATCGGCACGATGAACGTGCTCGCGGGATGCGCTGGACCTTCGAGTCCGGTGAGGCGATTGGTGGTCAAGTCGAGCCAGGCCGTTTATGGCGCGAGGCCGGACTACCCGTCGGTGCTCGCCGAGGACATGGCGTCACTAAGTCGCGGCGAGTCGTCGATCACACGTGACCTGATCGAGCTCGAGCAGCTGTCGCACGACTTCGCGATGCGCAATCCCGAATGCCGCGTCGCGCGCCTGCGTCTGGGCTATCGCGTCACGCACGAGACGTCGCTCGGTCGCTACCTGTCGCAGCCGCTCGTGCCGACATTCGCCGGCTTCGACCCGCGCCTGCAGCTGCTGGCCGAGGAGGACGCTGCCGAGGCGATCGCGCTCGCGGCCATGGGGAAGCAGGAGGGCGTGTTCAATGTCGCGGGCGACGGCGTGGTGTTGCTCAGCCAGGCCATCGCGATCATGGGCGCGCGGTCCGTTCCAGTGCTGCCGCCGTATGCCGGCTGGGCGTCGCGCCTCGCGATCCGCACCACCATCGGGTTGCGGGTGCCGTCGCACCTCGGCGAGCTCTTGATGTTCGGCTCGGTGGTCGACTGCGCCCGGCTGCACCGAGAGTTCGCGTGGAAGCCTTCGCACTCCAGCCGCGCCGCGATCAACCTCTTCGCACAGGGGAAGTCGGAGGAGGCCATCGAGGCGCCGTCGCCTCCGCAGGAGTACGAGCTGCAGCGCTACCTCCAGCGCCGCAAGCGTGAGCGCCGTAACGGGGCCGGGCGCGCGGCCCTGACGGCAGGCCGATGACCCGCGACACAGCCGCCGTCTACACGGACCCGCCGCCGGTGCGCCGGCGTCACAGCCGGGACGCGAAGGTGGTGGCGCCCGCGCCTGCATTGCGCGTGCCGCGGGCGGTCCGGCGGCTTCGGCGCAACGCGCCGATGTACGCGATCCAGGGCTTGAGCGAGCTGTCCATGCGCCTGCGCGAGCTCACCGGGCGCGAAATCATCGACATGAACCGCGTGATGGAGCTCGTGCAGTTTGCATATCAGCAGCAGCAGCTCGCGAAGCGCGGAGCCAACTACGTCGTCGACGACTTCGGGTTCGACGCTGAATGGACTGAGTCCTTCCTGCCGATCTTCAAGGCGCTGTATCGCGACTACTGGCGTGTCGAGACGACTGGAATGGAGCACGTGCCGTCGAGCGGGCGGGCGCTGATGGTCGCCAATCACGCAGGCGTGCTGCCCTGGGACGCCACCATGATCAAGACGGCGCTTTTCGTGGGGCATCCGCATCCGCGCCATGCGCGTGCTCTCGTGGCGAGCCTCTTCATGGGCATGCCTTTCCTGAGCTGGTTCCTGCGCCGCACCGGCCAGACGGTCGGCCATCCCGACGACACGCGCCGCCTGCTCGAGCGTGACCAGCTGGTCCTTGTCTTTCCTGAAGGCGTTCGAGGCACTGGCAAGCTGTACGCCGACCGCTACAAGCTGCGACGGTTCGGCCGCGGCGGGTTCGTCTCCACCGCGATCAAGGCAGGCGCGCCCATCGTGCCCGTGTCGGTCGTCGGTGCCGAGGAGATCTACCCGATGATCGCCGAAGTTCCGGCGCTGGCCAAGCTGATCGGCGTTCCCTACTTCCCGGTCACGCCGTTCTGGCCGTGGCTCGGGCCGCTCGGCATGATCCCGCTGCCGAGCAAGTGGCGCATCCAGTTCCACGAGCCGGTGCACGTGGAGGTGCATCCGGTCGAGGCGGCGGACGACCAGAACCTGGTCATGGCTCTGTCAGACGAGGTGCGCGACACGATCCAGCACGGCGTCTACGACAACCTGAAGCTACGCCGGGGAGTGTTTCTCTAGCTCGGCGGCCGCCGAAACCCTCGTTTGTATACAACAGCGCGTTTCCCGGCCGGAATTTCGCGCGTTTGTATACAAACCGTGACGAAGCGTTGTCTTAACAGCCGGCGTTGTGCTGCGCCGGCTGTCCATCGATGCTCGAGTCATGGGCAAAGTGCCGGCAATTCCGCGGGCTTTGTCACGCGGCGCGTTCACTCTCGCGGATGCGCGCCGTCATGGGCTCGACAGGTGGAACCTGCAGGGCCTCTCGTGGAGGCGACTCGGGCCGCAGACGTATGCATTGGCGCGTCTCGATGAAACGCCGCTGCTCAAGCTGGAGGCGGCGAGCCGCCGGTTGCCGCCCGGCGCAGCTTTCTCGGGGTTCACCGCCGCGTGGCTTCATGGGCTCGAGGTCGAGCCATGCGACCCGATCGAGCTCACGGTGCCATCGCCTGCGGGCATATCCACCCGGGCAGGCCTTGTCGTGCGCCGCCGCGCCCTGGGCAAGGACGAGGTCGTTCGCAGACGAGGTCTTCCTGCCACCTGCATGCTGCGGACGATTCGCGATCTCTGCGTGCGCCTGTCGTTGACCGAGGCCGTTGCGATAGCTGACATGGCGCTTCACGCCGGAAAGCTGGACAGGCAGGACCTGGTTGCCGCGGTGGCCGCGCCGAACCAGGGTGTTCGTGTGTTGCGTCGAGTTCTCGAGCACGCGGAACCTGGGGCCGAGTCTCCAATGGAAACTCGATTACGCATGCTGCTGGTGCTAGCGGGCCTGCCGCGGCCGGAGGCGCAGGTACCCATTCGCGATCGTCTCCTGCGAGTTATCGGGCGGCCGGACCTGTACTACCGCGACCAGCGACTCGGCCTCGAATATGACGGTGGCACCCACCGCGACACCCTCGCCGAGGACAACCGCCGCCAGAACCGACTGCTCGATGCGGGCGTTCGGCTGCTCCGCTTCACGGCCGTCGACATCTTCAACACCCCCGATCACGTAATCGGATTGGTTCGCGCAGCGCTCGCGGCTTGAGCCGTCCCGACATCCAGCGGGCTTTGTATACAAACGCGCAATTCAACCCCGTCGGAAGCACGCGTTTGTATACAAACGCGGGGTTGAGGGCTTTTTGAGCGCTAGTCGATTACGGAGCGGACACGTCTGGGCTCGGGCTCTTCGACTATGTCGAGCGCGGTCGCCTGGCTGATCCAGTACTCGACATCTGAAAACGATGGAGCGCCGGCGAGGCCGATTGCGTCCGCCAGGTTCGTGTGCAGGTGCTTCGCGTCCTGCGCCCGCAGCGCCTTCATCGAGTTGATGCCGAGGCGCCGGATCACCGGCAGGAACCGGTCCATGCCCGAGACCTCGAGCAGCGTGCACTGGTTCGCGAACTCGTAGAGCCGGTCCGGCGTGATGCCCGTCCGCTTGGACAGCCGCTCGCGGTCGATCTCGAGCGATGTGCGGTGAAGCAGCTGGTTCGTGTGCATGATCCCTCGAGCGCGCAGCCTCCTCACGTCGTCGTCGGAGATTCCGCGCAGGTACTCGAGCGTGCGATACACGGCAGCACAAGGATATGTGGTGATGGCATTCCGTATAATTCGCGCCAGCCCGCCTCATTGGAGTAAACACACCCTGAAGCAAAGCCCCATCGCAACCCGAGAGATTCTTTCCGGGGAGCTGTCTGGCCTTCAGATCGGCATCGGGCGGTACGCGCGTCGCGCCTATGGATTCGACGAGGTCGCACTCGTGCCGGGCGGCGTCACGCTCAACCCCGACGAGGTCGACATCACCTTCTCGATGGGCGATCGTTTCAAGCTCGAGCTCCCGTTCTGGGCTTCGGCCATGGACGGAGTGGTCGATGTCGAGTTCGCGATCGCGATGGGCAAGCTCGGCGGCGTCGCAGTCCTCAACCTCGACGGCGTGCACACGCGTTACGAGGACTCGCGCCCGGTCATCGAGAGGATCGCCGCCGCCGACAAGTCCACCCTCAACGCGGTGCTGAAAGAGTCGTACCGCGAACCGGTCAAGCCGAAGCTCATCGCCGAGCGCATCAAGCAGATAAAGGACGCGGGCGTGGCATGCGCGGTCTCGAGCGTGCCAGCGAAGGCCGAGGAGCGTGCCGAGATCGCGCAGAAGGCCGGCGCCGACGTGTTCGTCGTGCAGGGCACCGTGCTGACCGCACGCCATTCGTCGCGGTCCTACCACCAGCTTTCGTTCGACGAGCTGGTTCGCGCCTGCGACATCCCGGTGGTGGTCGGCAACTGCGTCCACTACGAGACGGCGCTCGAGCTGATGGAGACAGGCATCGCCGGCATCCTGGTCGGCGTCGGACCCGGCGCCGCCTGCACCACGCGCGGGGTGCTCGGTGTCGGAGTGCCGCAGGTGACTGCGACGGCGGACGTGGCCGCGGCGCGCGACGAGCACATGCGCCGCGGCGGCATGCGCGTGGCCGTGATCACCGACGGAGGCATGCGCATCGGCGCCGACGTTTGCAAGGCGTTCGCGTCGGGCGCCGACGCGGTCATGATCGGCACTCCGTTCGCCGGGGCCGAGGAGTCGGCGTCGAAGGGCTTCAACTGGGGCATGGCGACTCCTGACCCGAACCTGCCGCGCGGCACGCGGGTGCACGTCGGCACGCGGGCCACCCTCAAGGAGATACTGCTCGGTCCCGCGCGCGTGGACGACGGCTCGCAGAACTTCGCCGGCGCGCTGCGCTCGGCGCTCGGCGTGTGCGGCGCGCGCGACATCGCCGAGTTCCAGCACGTCGAGATGGTGATCGCACCGTCGATCACGTCAGAGGGCAAGGCCCTGCAGCAGGCCCAGCACGTCGGCATGGGGAAGTCCTGATCTGAGTAAGACCGCCACGGCCACCCACTCACGGCCGGAGGCGAAGAGCGGGCAAGGACGCCAGACGGTCCTCGTCCTGGATTTCGGTTCGCAGTACAGCCAGCTCATCGCGCGTCGCGTTCGCGAGGCGAGCGTGTACTGCGAGCTCGTGCCAGGCACGACGCCATGGGACGAGCTGAAGCGCCGGCAGCCGGCCGGCCTCATCCTCTCGGGCGGGCCGGCGAGCGTCTACGAGCCCGGCGCGCCGCAGGTCGACCCGGAGGCGCTGCGCGCCGGCGTTCCGGTGCTGGGCATCTGCTACGGAATGCAGCTGATCGCCCATCACCTCGGCGGCAAGGTCGACCCGGGCGCGGCCCGCGAGTACGGCCCCGCCCTTCTCTCGGTCCGCCAGGCGGACGGCCTGTTCGAAGGCCTCGACGGCGAGCTTCCGGTGTGGATGAGCCACGGCGACCATGTCACCCAGCTGCCGCCGGGCTTCCACTCGCTCGCCTCCAGCGGCAACTCGCCGGTGGCGGCCTTTGCGGACGATCGCGGCGTGTATGGCATCCAGTTCCACCCCGAGGTCGTCCACACGCCAAGCGGCCGCGAGGTGCTGCGCAACTTCCTCTATCGCGTGTGCCGCTGCGAGCCGACGTGGAACGCCGGCTCCTTCATCGCGGAGGCGACCGAGACGATTCGCGCCCAGGTGGGCGCCGGGCGCGTCATCTGCGCGCTGTCCGGCGGCGTCGACTCGGCCGTCGCGGCCACGCTGGTGCAGCGAGCTGTCGGCGATCAGCTGACGTGCGTCTTCGTCAACAACGGCCTGCTCCGCAAGGAAGAGCCGGAGCGCGTGCTCGCGGTGATGCACGGCAACCTCGACATGAACATCCGCTACGTCGACGCTACCGAGCGCTTCCTGCACGCGCTGAAGGGCGTGATCGACCCTGAGGAGAAGCGCCGCATCGTCGGCCGCGAGTTCATCACTGTGTTCGAGGCAGAGGCCAAGGCCCTCGGCCACATCGACTTCCTCGCCCAGGGCACCCTGTACCCAGACGTCATCGAATCGACCGCTCCCGACGTCTCGTCCACAGCCGTGAAGATCAAGACCCACCACAACGTGGGCGGCCTGCCGCCCGGCCTCCGCTTCCAGCTCATCGAGCCGCTGCGCTACCTGTTCAAGGACGAGGTCCGCGCGGTCGGGCTGGAGCTCGGGATGCCCGAGGAGATGGTGTACCGCCAGCCGTTCCCAGGTCCCGGCCTTTCGATCCGTTGCCTAGGCGAGGTGACGGCCGAGCGGCTCGAGATCCTGCGCAATGCCGACTGGGTGGTGGTCGAC
>VBFW01000370.1 GCA_005880525.1 Chloroflexota bacterium
AGGCACACCCTTATAGCGTCGGCGAGTGAGGGCGGCCTGCGCTTCGACATCCACCTCCAGGGGGATCAGGAAACGGTCTTTATCCAGCTCTGAGAGCTACGCGCTCAGCGGCACAACGCGGCCACAGTCCAGACCACGCCTGACTGGTTGTGGACCGTGCGCAGCCCGTGCTGCTCAGAGGTCGCGAGGATGCCGCTGGGCGGGTGCAGGAAGATGTGGAACTCGCGCCGGGTGGCGCGAAGAATCGTGTTGCCGAGGAACATCGCGATGCGCATCCACCAGGTACGCCTGGGAAAGCTCATCACCAGCAACTCCCGCGCGTGTTCGGACGCGGTGCCCGCGAGGCGCGGCATGTCGGGGTAGCAGCAGATGACGCGGTTCATGATCACGATGTCCGCGCCATCGACTGCCGCGCCGGCAGCAGCGAAGTCCATGATGCGGCGCTCGACCCGCTCCTCCAGGCCCATCTCGCGAAGCAAGGCTGTGGCTTCCTCCTCATAGGTGGGCGTGAGCTCGACGCTGACTGCGCGCGCGGCGCCTGCCTTCAGCAGCTCGATCTGGATCGCGCCGATGCCGCCACCGACCTCCAGCACAGTGCGGCCCTCGACGCCTTGCTTCTTGACGAAGTCGAAGATGCGTCGCGAGGTCGCGTCGAGGCCCTTGCGCCGGTAGCGCTTCGCCTCAGCCCGGGCCGATCTCTCGCTGAAGACCCACCGATACCCCTTCGGTGTGCAGCAGTCGGTCATGACCCGACTAGGGCGTCGGGCTCACGGACGGAATGAACGCCCCGAGAATCGCGACGCCCGCGACCAGGAAGATCCAGGCAACGATCACTAGCGCCGTCACGCCAAGGTTGGCGTAACCGAGCACGAGCCCGGCGATCGCCATCCCTCCGCCGGCCTCGCCCGACTGCTTGATCTGGCCTCTGGCCACGTGCCCGAAGATGACCGCCAGCGCGCCTCCGAGAAGCGGGCAGAGCAGCCACGCCAGGATGCCGCTCACCAGGGAGACGATGGCCATGCTGTTCGTGCGCGGCGCGGCGTATGGGTATGCGTACGCGGGTGGGTAGGCGGCCTGCACTGGAGCCGGCGCCGTCACCGGCGCCCATTTGCTGCCGTCCCAGTACCACTTGCCGTCCGGCGAGACCTGAGGTCCAGGCGGAAGCGCGGTGCTCACGCCGGGAGCCTATCAGCCCGGGACGCGCTCCAACACAACGACTGGGATCGTTCGCTCGGTGCGCTGCTGGTAGTCGCGAAAGCCCGGCCACACCTCGCTGAGGTGCTGGTACAGGCGGTCGCGCTCGGGCCCGCTCATGATCGGCTTCGCCTTTGCCTTGAAGGTCTCGGTGCCGCCGTCCTTGGCGAGCTCGATCTCGACGATGGGATTGGCTTCGAGGTTGTGCAGCCACTGCGGATGATGCGGTGCCCCGCCCTTCGACGCCACGACGACGTATTGGTCGCCATCTTTCCGAAACACGAGGGGCGTCGTTATCTCGTCGCCGCTCTTCACTCCCTTCGCAGTCAGCAGCAGCAGGTTGTCCCGCCATGGACCCACGCCACGCCCCTGCTTGGCGTGAAACTCCTCGATGGTCTTCTGGTTCCAGCCAATCGCAGTCATGGACCTCAGACTACCGCGAAGGTACGCTGGGGTCGTGGCCGGCATGGGCCGGCATTTTGCTGAGAGGTGGGATAGATGCCGCGAGCAAAGCAGCTGACGATATCGGTCTCTGACCAGCCGGGCCGCCTGGGCGAGATAGGGGCCGCCCTGGGCGCCAAGAAGGTGAACATCCGCGCCTTGATGGCGACCACCGAAGGCGGCAGGGGCGCCGTGCGCATCGTGGTCGACAAGACCGCGGCGGCCAAGAAGATCTGCTCATCGATGGGCTGGGACGCTTCGGAAGACGAGGTCCTGGCGGTGACCCTGACCGACAACCCGGGCACGCTGGGCAAGGTGTCCAAGAAGCTTGGCGCGGCGGGCGTCAACATCGAGTACGTGTACGCGGGGCCGGGCGGCGGAAAGCGCGCCACCGTCTACATGGGGGTCTCGGACATCAAGGCAGCGCTGAAAGCCGCGCGCTAGCCGGCGCCCAGCAGGGGCATTTGTTGACCGGTTTGGCGTGGCTCGCCCTGGTGGTGACCGCGGCGTTCGCGCTGGCGGACTGGGCAGCCGTCGCCGCCTCGCGGCGCGGGCTCGAGTACGTGGCCAAGCCCGCGGTGATGGTCGGGCTGATAGCCGTCGCGATACTTCTTCACCCGGTGGATTCCACCGAGCGCACCTTTTTTCTGGTGGCCCTGGCCTTTGGGCTCATCAGCGACATCTTCCTGATGCTGCCGCGGGACATGTTCCTGCTCGGCCTGGTCGCCGCGCTGGTGGAGCACCTGGCGTACATCGCCGGCTTCAATCATCGCCCGCTCCAGGCCGCGTTGGTGGCAGTGGCCTCGGTGATCGCGCTGGTGTCGGTGGCGGTGATCCTCCCGCCGGTGATCAGGGCGCTGCGCAAGAAACAGCCAGGACTTGTCTGGCCGGTCGTCGCCTATGTGACGGTGTTCGTGATCATGGTCTCGAGCTCGGGCAGCACCGGCTCGCTCGTCGCCCTGGCCGGGGCGCTGCTGTTCTTCTATTCAGACGGCGTGCTTGCGTGGAACCGCTTCGTCAAGCCGCTACCCGGTGGGCGCCTCGCAAACATCGTCCTGTATCACGCCGGCCAGGCGCTGATCGTCTTGTCGCTGGTGAGCTGAGCCTTACTTTT
>VBFW01000177.1 GCA_005880525.1 Chloroflexota bacterium
CGGCGGAGCAAGCCGTCATTGGGCTGGCCGACCGCATCTTCACCCGCGTCGGCGCGCACGACGACATCACCTCAGGGATGTCGACGTTCATGGTCGAGATGACCGAGACCGCATACATCCTCAACCACGCGACCAAGTCGTCCCTCGTGATCCTCGACGAGGTGGGGAGGGGGACGTCGACGTACGACGGCCTGTCCATCGCGCAAGCGGTGGTCGAGCACCTGCACGAATCGTCCAGGCTCGGCTGCCGCACGCTGTTCGCCACCCACTATCACGAGCTCACCGCTCTGGCCGAGCGCCTGCCGCGCGTGCGCAACGAGCGGGTCGAGGTGCTGGAGGAAGGCGAGACGGTGCGCTTCCTTCACCGTGTCGTGCCGGGTGGCGCCGACCGCTCGTACGGCATTCATGTCGCGGCGCTGGCAGGCCTTCCGTCCGCGGTCATCGCCCGGGCGCGCGACGTCCTGACGGAACTGGAGCGCCAGCGCCCGCTCGAGCCTGCGGAGATGCAGCTGGGCCTGCCGATGGAGATGGCGCCCGATCCGTTGCGCAAGGAGCTCGAGGAGCTCGAGCCGGATGCGCTGAGCCCGCTGGAGGCGCTGCAGAAGCTGTACGAGCTGCGCTCGCGGCTGCACTCATGAGCGGAATCCACAGGCTGCCCCAGGAGGTCGCTGACGCGATCGCCGCGGGCGAGGTGATCGAGCGGCCCGCCTCGGTCGTGAAGGAGCTGATCGAAAACGCCCTGGACGCAGAGGCGCGCCGCATCACAGTCGATGTGCGCGGAGCGGGGCGGACGTCGATCCGGGTCAACGATGATGGCTCTGGGATCGAGGCAGCCGAGTTGCACCTCGCGTTCGTTCGTCACGCGACAAGCAAGGTGGCCGCGCTGCCCGACCTCAACGCAATCACAACGCTTGGGTTTCGCGGCGAGGCGCTTGCGAGCATCGCTGCTGTCGCCGACGTCGAGTGCTCGAGCGGCGGCGCGCGGATCCACCTGCGGGCGGGCGAGGTGCTCGAGCACGGCGCCGGGCCACTGCTCCCTGGCGTGAACGTCGAGGTGAGGGATCTGTTCGCCAACGTTCCCGCCCGGCTGAAGTTCCTGAAGTCGGATGCGACCGAGGTCGCCGCGATCAGGGACACCGTCGCGTCATATGCACTGCTCAACCCGCACGTGAGGTTCCAGCTCACCATCGACGGCCGAGTAGCGCTCAGCACGTCAGGAGATGGAGACCGGCGTCGCTCGTCTGCCGCGGTGCATGGCGCCGCGGTGGCTGCGGAGATGCTCGAGATCGTCGGCCTGCCGCTGATCAAAGGCATCGTGTCGCAGCCACGCGTAAGTCGCGGCAGCCGCGACTGGATAGTGCTGGCGGTGAACGCGCGACCCATCGCCTCGCGCACGCTGCTGTACGCGCTGGAGGAGTGTTACCAGGGACGCCTGGAGCGAGGACGCCACCCGGTGGCGGTGCTCGACATCGGCATCGACCCCGAGCTGGTGGACGTGAACGTGCACCCGGCCAAGCGCGAGGTGCGCTTCCGCGACGAGAACGCTGTGTTCGCGGCGGTCCAGCGCGCGGTGCGTGCGGCGCTGGGTGGCAGCGAGCCGTTCTTCTATCGCGCACCTTCCACAGCCGTGGCAACGAGCACCTTCAACGCGGGCGCCGCGGAGTCGCCGGCTCGCGCCGGCGTGGCGGTGCAGGACCTGGTGACACGCGAGGCGCCCGCGGAGGCGCCGCTCCGGCCGCTGGGCCAGATCGGGCAGGGCTACATCGTGGCCGAAGGCCCGCAGGGCCTCGTGCTCGTCGACCAGCACGCGGCCCATGAGCGAATCCTCTACAACCGCCTGCTGGCCAGACTGCGCGATGGAAAAGGCATGACCCAGCCTCTTCTCATGCCCGCGGCGATCGACGTCGAGCCGGCCTTGATGGCGGCTGCATCCGATCACGCCTCAGGGCTGGCGGCGCTCGGCCTCGAGCTCGAGGAGTTCGGACCGCGCAGCCTGCGCATCACCTCGATACCCGCAGAGATGCCAGTGAGCCGCGCCACGAAAGCCGTGCAGGAGACGCTGGCCGCGCTCGCAGAGAATCGCTCTGACGGCGCGATCGAGAAGGCCGCCGCCGAGCTCGCGTGCCACTCAGCTGTTCGATTCGGCGACGTCCTGGACGTGGCCGAGCAGCGCCGCCTGCTCACCGACCTCGAGCAGGCAGAGGAATCGATCACGTGCCCGCACGGGCGGCCCACGCGTTTGCTGGTGGAGTGGCAGGAGCTCAAGCGCCACTTCCGGCGGAACTACTGACCGCACGACCCGTCATCGTCGTCGTCGGGCCGACGGGCATCGGCAAGACGTCGGTCGCATTCGAGCTCGCGCAGCGGCTGAACGGCGAGGTCGTCGTCGCCGACTCGCGGCAGGTCTACCAGATGCTCGACATCGCGACCAACAAGCCTTCGCCCGAGCAGCGGCAGCGAGTCCGCTACCACATGATCGACTTCGTCGATCCGAAGCTCACCTTCAATGCGGCGCAGTACGTGGACGGCGCGCGCGTCGCCATCGACGACATCATGGCCCGCGGCAAGGCGCCGATTGTCGAAGGCGGCACGATGCTTTACGTCGACGCGCTCACCGAGGGCTTCAGCCTCGCAGGCGTGCCACCGAATACTTCGCTGCGGCGTCAGCTCGAGCTCCTCGATGCAGGCGCCATGCGCCAGCGCCTGCTCGCCCTGGATCCCGATCCCGGCGTCGATCTCCAGAACCCGGTCCGCATGATCCGCGCGATCGAGCTGCTCGAATCGGTTGGTCCGCCTCTGCGCAACCTCCGCCGGCGCAAAACACCGCCGTGGTCCGTTGTCCGGGTCGGGCTGCTGGCCAGGCTCGACGTGATCGATCGGCGGCTCGCGGAGCGCAGCCGGTCGCAGGTCGAGCGCGGCCTAATCGCCGAGACGCAGGCGGCGCTCGATGCCGGAGTGCCCGTAAATGCCGCCGTGCTCACGGGTATCGGATACGCCGAAGCGCTCGCCCACCTGCGCGGTGAGGTCACGCTGGAGGATCTGCCGGACGTGATGGCCGCCTCAAATCGTCGGTACGCGCGCCGGCAGATGCGCTGGTGGCGTCGCGACCCGCGCATCACGTGGTTCGAGATCGAGCCCGACCCAGTGCCCGCTATCCTCAAATACGTTGAGAACAACTAAGGCCGCGGGTGCCAGGCGACTGGGCCTGATACCGCCATATCTCTTCGCCGAGATCGACCGCAAGGTCCAGGAGAAGAAGCGCTCGGGGATCGATGTCATCTCGCTTGGCATCGGCGATCCCGACCTGCCGACGCCCAAGCGGATCGTCAGCGTCCTGCAGGAGGCCGCGGCGGACGCCGACAACCATCGCTATCCGTCTTACTTCGGCCTGGCCGAGCTGCGCGGCGCGATCGCCAACTGGTACCGCGATCGATTCGATGTCAGGCTCGATCCGCAGACCGAGGTCCTGCCGACGCTCGGCTCCAAGGACGGCATCAGCCACGTGCCGCTCGCGCTCGTCGATCCGGGCGACATCGTGCTGGCTCCTGACCCGGGCTACACGGTGTACGTCACCGGTGCGCTGATGGCCGGCGCCGAGCCCTACACGATGCCCCTGAAGCCCGAGAACGACTGGCTGCCCGACCTGGACGCGATCCCGGACGAGGTGGCGCAGCGCGCGCGATTGATGTGGCTCAACTATCCGAACAACCCGACTGCGGCGGTCGCGGACCGGAAGTTCCTGACCCGAGCGGTGGATTTCTGCCGCGAGCGCGGGATCGTGCTGTGCCACGACGCACCGTATTCGGAGATCGCGTTCGACGGTTACCGGCCGCTGAGCCTGTTCGAGATTCCAGGCGCCAAGGAGATTGGGCTCGAGTTTCACTCGCTCTCCAAGACCTTCAACATGACCGGCTGGCGGCTGGGTTGGGTTTGCGGCCGGGCCGACCTGGTCGCGTTGATCGGCCAGCTGAAGACCAACATCGACTCGGGCATCTTCCAGGCGGTGCAGTGGGCTGGAATCGAAGCGCTGAACGGCGGGGAAGAGGAGACACGCGCCGCATGCGAGGTCTACGCCCGCCGTCACCGCCTGGTGGCCGACACGCTCAACTCGTTGGGCTGGAAGATCACGCCCCCGCGCGCGACCTTCTATGTGTGGGCGCCGGTTCCTGACGGGTATGACTCGATCGGATTCGCATCGCACGTGCTCGACGAGGTTGGCGTCAACATCACACCGGGAGTCGGCTTCGGAGCGCATGGCGAGGGCTACTTCCGGCTTTCGGTCACGGCGCCAGACGCACGCCTGGCCGAGGCAATGAAGCGAATGGAGAAGCTGCGCCACTGATCACGACCAAGAAGCCGCGAGAGCGGGCATACCTGGTCGGGGTTCTGCTGCCCGGCGCAACCCAGGACCTCGTGCGTGAGCAGATGTCAGAGCTCGCCGAGCTCGCGCGAACGGCCGGCGCCGAAGTCGTTGGAACGGACCTGCAGCGCCGTGCGGAGATCGAGCCTTCGCATTTCATCGGCGCCGGCAAGGTCGACACGTTGCGCGAGATGGTGCTCGAGGGCGCGTTCGACATGCTCGTGTGCAACGAAGACCTGAGTCCTCGACAGCAGCGCAACCTCGAGAGCTCGCTCAAGGTTCGCGTGTTCGATCGCACCGAGGTCATCCTCGAGATCTTCGCGTTGCATGCGCGCACGCATGAAGGCCGCCCGCAGGTCGAAGCGGCGCGACTGCACCACCTGCTGCCGCGCCTGATCGGCTCGTACTCGTACGACCGTCAGGTGGGCGGCATGCGTGGCGGCGTCGGCGCCCGTGGTGGCCCCGGCGAGCAGCAGATCGAGACCGAGCGCAGGCGCATCCGCAAGCGCATCCGCGACCTGGATCGGGAGATCGAGCAGGTGCGGAGCCAGCGCCACCAGCAGCGAACCGGCAGGCGTCGCGCCGAGCTGCAGACTGCCGCGATCGTCGGCTACACCAACGCCGGCAAGTCGACGCTCCTCAACGCGCTGACGGGCGCCAGTGTGCGCGCCGAGCACAAGCTGTTCGCGACGCTCGACCCGACCACGCGCCGGCTCGACCTGCCCACCGGACGGCAGGTGCTGCTGACCGACACGGTCGGCTTCATCCAGAAGCTGCCCACCGACCTGGTGGCGGCATTCCGGGCCACTCTGGAGGAGGTGACTGAGGCCGACATAGTGGTCCAGGTCCTGGATGCGAGCTCGCCGGTGGTGGAGGAGCAGGCCACCACTGTGGAGAAGGAGCTGGCTGAGCTCGGCGCCGATGACAAGCCGCGGGTGGTGGCGCTGAACAAGGCCGACCTCCTCGGACCGGCGCAGCGCCGCCGCGTGGTCGCGGCGGTGGCGGAACGCTATCCGGGAGTGGTTCCCATCTCGGCCATCAATCGCGGCGGATTCGGGCCGCTGCTGGAGGCGATCGACGAGGCGAGCCGTGGTGAGACGGTGAGCCTGGAGCTGCTCGTGCCGTACGGCAGCGAGGGCGTGCTGGCTTCACTCCGCCGGATCGGCGGGGTGGAGAGGACCGAATACGACGACCGAGGCACTCGCGCCTGGGGCTGGGCGCCCCGGCATGCCGCCGCCCGATTCGCGCCCTACAGCGCCGCGACCGTTGCCGCTGCTGCGGTTAGCGGAACATCCGGATCACGCCGCGGACGACGCCGACCAGGCTGACGTTGCTGGTGACGATCGGCTCGTAGGCCGGGTTCTCGGCGATGAGCTTGACGTGGCCGTTGCCGCGCTCGAAGCGCTTGACGGTGGCGTCGTTGTCGACCAGGGCGACGACGATCGTGCCGTTGGTCGCCTCCTGCTGCGGCTTCACGAGTACTAGGTCGCCGTCGAGGATGCCGGCGTTGATCATGCTGTCGCCGCGCACCCGGAGCAGGAAGTTGCCGTCCTGGGCGAGCTCGGACGAGAGGAGGATGTGGTCCTCGATGTTCTGCTCGGCGAGGATCGGGGCGCCGGCCGCGACGTGGCCGACGATTGGCACCGACACCGCGTTGCGGCGCTGCTTGTCGACGCTCTCGTCCTGCACGAGCTGCACAGTGCGCGACTTGCTGGGGTCACGCCTGATGAGGCCGCGCCGCTCGAGCTGGTTCAGGTGGTTGTGGACAGTGGAGCTGGAGCTCAGGCCCACCGCCTCGCCGATCTCACGCACGCTGGGCGGGTAGTTGCGGACTTTGTTCTGGTAGCGGATGTACTCGAGGATCCTGGCCTGCCTGTCGGTTAGCTGATCGGTCAATTTGGATGTCATCTCCGTATGTTTTTTGAGTTCCGGGAGGTCAAGCGAGGCCATGCTAGCACGCTTGCCGCCTCACTGCAAACCTTTGTTCGATGTCTTGACAGCCGAACGCCCGTTCGCTATTGTATCGAACGCATGTACGCCGCCGGTCTGTCCACCCGACCCCTGCGCTCCGCTCACCGCGGTGGCGGCCGCGTGCACGGGCTGGGGCGCTGGGTGCTGGTGACGGGCGCTCTGGTAGGAGCGAGCCTGGCGCTGGCCCGGGTGGCAGCCGGCGCTACTGCACCGGTCGGAGTGGTGGTGGTCCAGCCGGGCGACTCGCTGTGGTCGATCGCGGCGGCACGCTACCCGTCCGACGACACGCGGGAGCGCGTGGACGCCATCGAGCGGCTGAACGGGCTTTCGGGCCCGACGATCATCGTGGGGGAGAGTCTGCTTCTGCCGCCTGGCTCCTAGCCATCGCTAGGATCGGCGCGATGGCTGCTGTCGTCTTTGTCACTCGGAAAGGCTGTCACCTGTGCGATGACGCCCTGCGCCTCCTCCGGGAGCTCGGCGTCGAGCCTCAGCTCGCCGACGTCGACGCGGATGATCGCCTCTTCCAGCTCTACGACTGGCGCGTGCCGGTCGTGCTCCTCGACGGCGCCCCGGTGGCCGAAGGCCGAATCACCCGAGACCAGCTGCTGGCAGCCCTGGGCGGGTCGGGAGGGGTCCAAAAGCCGCCTGATCGCCTGAGCTAATGATTGCGATAATCAATGCTAAAGAAAGCCTAAGCTCGGTCAGCCGGCGGTGCTGTCGCGTCGTTTTGTGCGCAAAAACACTGAATGCCCGCCCGAAAACCTGCTTTTGTGCACAAAGACACGTTTAGGCGGAGCGCTGGAGCGCCGGCGCGGCGTCCAGGCCCCTCAGGAAGACTTCCAGCGGCAGCGCCGCCGACTCGAAGTCGGCCCGGAGCAGCTCCAGGTCGGCGCCCGCCTGGCTCAGGCCGGCGATCGCCAGCTCGGTGGTGCGCAGCGCCTGCTCGACGTAGCCTGCCAGGGCGTCTTCAGGCCGCCCGGCGGCCGCCTCGCCGTCCCAGACTTCCCGGACGCCCTCGGCCAGGCCCTGGAGCCTGGACACGCCGGTGGTGGCCAGCAGGCGCTCGGAAGGCTCCGCCAGCAGGCGGTCGACGACCTCCGGCGCGAAGATGCGGCACAGGCTCGCCGCCAGCGAGTCCGCGTCCACCCCAGGGTGCGTCAGGAAGTACGACACGGCGTCGTTGACCGCGCCCACCACCGCTCGTCCGAAGACCGCGGGGTCCTTGTCGGCATAGAACGCGTCGTGAGGCATCGCATGGCGAACCTCTTCGGCCACAGCCGAAGCGAACCGGCCTTGCAGCTCGTGGCGCACGTCATCGATCGAGGAACT
Source organism: Chloroflexota bacterium (assembly GCA_005880525.1). Classification (GTDB taxonomy): domain Bacteria; phylum Chloroflexota; class Dormibacteria; order Dormibacterales; family Dormibacteraceae; genus CF-118. The sequence goes on from VBFW01000177.1 coordinate 7,661, forward strand.
CAACCCGACCGATTCGACGATCAGCAGCCGCGCCACCGTCGAACGCTCGAAGCACGCGGTGACAAAGCGCGTGATGCCAAAGCGCAGCCGCTCGTGGTGGTCGTGCCCGGTCGCCGCCACGGCCAGGACGTCGCGAATCAGCTCCCCGCCTTCGGCCAGCAGCACCTCCCGAAAGCAGTGCTCCTTGGTCTTGAAGTGCTCGTAGAACGCGGACTTCGACATCCGCGCCCGGGCCACGATGGCGCCGACCGACGTCTCCTCGTAGCCGCGCTCCGCGAACAGCTCCAGCGCGGCGCCCAGCAGGCGCATCCGCCGGAGCTCGAGCCGGGCTTCCTTCCGCGCCGTCACCGCCTCGGTGCGCAGCGCGGGTGCCGGCAGGCTCATAACTTCAGGCTAGTCGCGCGCGAGGGCGCGAGAGATGACGAGCCTCTGGATCTCCGAGGTGCCTTCGAACAGCGTGTAGATCTTGGC
>VBFW01000178.1 GCA_005880525.1 Chloroflexota bacterium
GCTTCGATCACCTGGCGCTCCAGCTCGAGCGCGCTGATTACCGCGCCGCCCATGCCGCGGACCATGTCGCGCTGAAAACGGTCTGACGTGGCGACGATGATCGGGTTGCCGTCGCCAGCAAGGGAATACGCCAGCCGCTCGATCGCGTGGTCGGCGGAGTGGCCCTTGCGCGTGAACATGACATGCACGCCGCCGACCTCCTGCCGGCTGTTGCTGGCGGCCGACGTGCGATGTGCGTCGAAGACCACCGTCACGTCAGCGCTTCGCACCTGTGCGTATGTGGCGAGGCGTTCGATCAGCCGGTCGCGCGCAGCCTCGAGCGAGAAGCTCATCAGCTCCTTGAGCTCTGGCCACGCGTGCGTGACGTTGTACCCGTCGACGATCAGGCGGTCCACCGGTTAGTGCAAACGGAAGTGCTGCTGGCCGATGTAGACCAGGTACGGGTCGATGCCAAACATCGTTGCGAGGGTCGAAGCAGCACTGACGAAGAAGAGGTTGATGGCTGGTACGTACCAGATGGCGGCGAAGACGATGATCAGCGCGAACGTCCCTAGCTGAGCGGCGGCGGACTGGAGCGAGTACGGCAGCCATGGCCGGATGATGCCGAATCCGTCCAGCGGTGGAATCGGTACGAGGTTCAGCACGAACGCATACATCTCGATGAACCCGAGCACCGCGAGCGCCTGGAAGAACGGCGCATTGTCCGGCCGGATCAAGCCAACCAGGTACGAGACCACGACCATCGCAGCGAACAGAAGGCCGCATAGAAGCGTCCCCAGCGGACCTGCCAGCGACACCGCGGAGTCCCACCACTTGCTCCGCAGCGCACCGCGATTGATGTAAACGGCTCCGCCGGGCAGCGCGATGCCGCCGATGAGCAGGAACGCAGCGGGGAAAACGATGCTCATGAGGAAGTTCGTGTAGCGCAGCGGGTCGAGAGTCAGGTAGCCGGAGTCGGCGACCGCGCGGTCGCCGGCGATGTAGGCGACCAGCGCGTGGCAGAACTCGTGCACGCATACCGTCGCGATCCAGCCGGAGACCACGAACGCCAGGGTCAGCGGGCCAACAGCCTGCGGAAAGAAGCCAAACCACAGCAGCACGCCGGTCACGACCACCACCGCGAGCAGGCCAAGGAAGACAGGGCTGACGGTCAGGACGCCGCGCAGTCGCGGCATCGGGCGCCGCCGCAGCGCGCTGTCGGGTGGGCGGACGCCGGCCGGCTTCGTGCCGGCCACCGGGGCGTCGGGTGGCACGCCCGTCTGCAGGTGGCGGCGGAGGTCGTACATGGTCAGGCCGGCCTTCTGCAGCACAGCCGCGGTGGCGGGCGAATCCGAGTAGAGAAGCGCCAGCAGCAGGTGGATCGAGTCGACCGTGTAGTGGCCGAGCACCAGCGCCTCGCGGTTGGCGTTGACGAGCAGCTGCCTCAGCGGAAGGGGAGTCGCCACGCCGTCGGCTGGAAGGGCGGCAGCCACCGCGGCCGGATCCGCACCGAGGCTGCGCAGCGTGCTCACCGCAAGCGAGGAGCGGTTGGACAGCACCGCGCGGAGGACGTCGACCGGGTTCGATTCCTCAGCGTCGCGCCGCGAGGCTTCGCTCGCAGCGCGCTCGAGATCCTCACGCGCGGCCTTCGAGAGCTGTATGTCCGCGGATGCTCGATCGAGCGCGAGGGTGGCGTTCGGCATCGACTCAGTGTAGGGAGCGCTGCCGCGTGACCTCGTAAAGCAGCGCCGCGGCAGCAGCCGATGCGTTGAAGCTGCCGATTCGTCCTTTGACGGGAAGGCGCAGGCGCACATCGCATCGTTCCAGCACGAGCCGGTGCACCCCCTGACCCTCGGCGCCCACGACGACGCAGACGCGCTGAGTGAGGTCAAAGTCCCATGGCCAGGTGTCACCGCGTACATCGAGCGCGGCGCACCAGATGCCGGAGCGCTTGACCTCGGCGATTGCCGAGGGCATGCCCGAGACGAGCGCGATGGGCATGAGCTCGCTGGCCCCTGAGCTGGCTTTGACGGCTGCCGGCGAAAGTGGCGCGCTCCGGTGCTGGGGGATGATCGCGCCATCCGCTCCCGCGACCTCGGCGCTCCGGATGACGGCGCCGAGATTCTGGGGATCCATGATCGAGTCGAGCGCGACCAGCAGGCTCGGCTCGGTTGCGAGGAGATCCCTCAGCGTCCATTCACGCCGCGGCTTCAGCTCGGCGGCCACGCCCTGGTGGACGCCGGGCGCGATTGCGTCCAGGCGATCAGGTGGCACGTGCTCGACGCGCGCGATGCGCGCCAGCTCGTCGAGCCGCGGGTCGTGTCCGAGGCCGGTGGCCTGCATGACCCTCAAAACTCGCCCGGCGCGCGCCGCCTCCAGCACCGCGTTGCGGCCGTAGATCACGGCCGGCTGCTCGCCTAGACCTTTGCGACGCGGCGCCAACGAACACCCTCCTTCGAGTCTTCGAGCGCGATGCCGCGATCGCGCAGCTCGTCGCGGATGCGATCTGCCGCCGCGAAGTCGCGCGCCTTGCGTGCAGCCTCGCGCTGCGCGATGAGCTGCTCGACCTCGGCCGCCAGCGTCGTGTCCTGGGCCGCCGAAACATCGGCGTGGGCATCGACGTCGGCCATGAGCAGCAGGAGCTCCCGCGCGGCGGCCTCGCCGACCTCGCCCGAGTCAAGCGCCGCGTTGGCCTCGCGGAGCAGCTCGAATACGTGACCCAGTCCCTGCGGCAGGTTCAGGTCGTCATCGAGCGCTTCGCGATACGCGTGCCGCACCTCGGCCACGCGCTCGGCCAGCCTTCCGCCGTCCTTCGGCGCCACAGGCAGCTTCAGCCGTCGCGCGAAATCCTGCAGGCGGCGCACCTGCTCGCCGGCTGCGTGCAGCGACTCTTCGCTGAGCCTCAAGCGCGACCGGTAATGCGCGTTGGCGATGAGAAACAACCGGATCGCGAGCGGGTCATGGCCGGCCGCGATAAGGTCGCGCAGGGTCGTGAAGCCGCCGGCGCTTTTCGACATCTTCTCCCCCGTCGCATCGGCCAGGTGCTCGGAGTGGAGCCAGAACCTGGAGAGCTGGCGCTGGTTTGCGGCCTCCGACTGCGCGATCTCGTTCTCGTGATGAGGGAACATCAGGTCGACGCCACCCGCGTGGATGTCGAGCGTGTCGCCGAGGTAGCGCTTGCTCATGGCCGAGCATTCGATGTGCCAGCCGGGGCGACCCTTTCCGAACGGCGCATCCCAGGCGGCCCCGATCTTCTCATCACCCGGCTGCGCCTTCTTCCACAACGCGAAGTCGCTGACCGACTCCTTGTCATATTTGTCTGCCGCGACCCGCGCTCCGGCCCGAAGCCCTTCCCGATCGAGGTGCGACAGCTCACCGTAATGCGGAAAGCTGGCGATGCGGAAATACACGTCGCCGTCCGCGACGTACGCGTTCCCGCGCTCCAGCAGCGTCGAGATCATCCGGATCATCTCCTGGATGTGTTCGGTCGCGCGCGGGTAGTGCTCGGCCGGCCGCACCCGCAGCATCTTCATGTCTTCGAAGAAAGCTTCGGCATAAGGCTTTGTGTACTCGGCGATGGTCGTGCCCGCGTGCATTGCCTGGTCGAGGATGCGGTCGTCGATGTCCGTGATGTTCATGACGTGGGTGACGCGGTAGCCGGCGACCTGCAGGTGCCGCCGCAGCAGGTCATAGAAAAGAAATGCGCGCAGGTTGCCGATGTGGGCGAAGTTCCACACGGTCGGGCCACATGTGTACATGCGCACGTGGGAGTCCTCGAGCGGTTCGAAGACGTCCTTCGTCCCGGTCAGCGAGTTGTGCAGGCGCAGCGTCACGTCTTTATCCCCACGAAATCGGAGGACCGGCGACGCAAGCTGCGGAGCGGGTTGCTGAGCCGCGCGCCGCGATTTCGCGGGGACCCCTTCACGCTTCGTCGATGAGGGCGACGGCGTGCGCGGCGATTCCTTCCCCAGCCCCGAGGGCGCCGATGCCTTCAGGCGACGTGGCCTTGACGCTGACGGCGCCAAAGTCGAGTCCGAGGCCGCGCGCGATGTTGCGCGTCATCTCACCCAGGTGAGGACCGAGCCTCGGCTCCTGCGCGACGACCGTGCTGTCGACGTTCACGACTCGGTATCCCGCTGTGGCCACGACACGTGTCGCTTCGGCCAGCAGGTCGAGGCTCGAGGCGCCGCGGTAGCGCGCGTCGTCAGGTGGAAAATGTGCGCCGATGTCGCCCAGCCCAGCGGCCCCGAGCACCGAATCGATGACAGCGTGCGTGAGCACGTCGGCGTCGGACTGGCCGTCGAGCCCTGTCGGGTGCTGGATGCGCACCCCACCGATGATCAGCGCCCGCCCCTCGCGGAGCGGGTGCACGTCGTAGCCGACGCCGACCCTCACGGAGCGGCTGTTTCCTGCTCTTTAGAAGCCCTGCGGGGTCTGGGCCAGCACAAATCGCGAACGGTCGAGGCTCTCCACGAGCAGGTTGCCTTCGATCCGCTTGACCGCATCGCGCGGCGCGATCGCGGGGAACGCCGCGTCCGATTCCATCGCCGCCGCGAGCACGCGTCGCACGAGCGACGGGGATGCGAGCGGACGGGCGGCGTCGTGCACCAGCACGTAGTCGCACTCACCCAACGCGGCGATGCCCGCGCGCACCGAGGCCTGCCGGCTCTCACCGCCGGCACGCACGGTCACGGGCTTGGTCGGATGGAGCGACGCCACCTCCTGTTCCGCGGTCTCGAGCCGGCTCGGCGGCCCGACGACCACGATCCGGTCGATCTCGTTCATGCCCAGGAACAGCTCGACCACGCGCGACAGGGTGGTCCTCCCGTGCAGGCGCACCAGCGCTTTGCTGCCGCGGCCGAGTCGTGAGCCGGACCCGGCAGCGGCCACGATCACACCTACCGACGGTTTCACTTGCTCGCCTCATCGTGGCCGCGGCTTCTCGCTCCGCGGCGCCCGTCCTGGCCGAGCGGCTCGGCGAAGATCATGCGGCCGGCCGAGGTCTGGATCACTGACGTGACGACAGCTGTGATCGTCTGATTGATGAGCCGGCGCCCGTTCTGGATGACGACCATGGTGCCGTCGTCGAGGCTGCCCACACCCTGACCGGGCTCCTTGCCCTCGCGCGCCACAGTGACCATGATCTCCTCGCCGGGAATCGCCACGGGACGCATCGCCTGCGCGAGCTCGTTGAGGTTGAGCACCGTCACGCCCTCGAGGCGCGCGATGCGGTTCAGGTTGAAGTCGTTCGTCATGATGCCCCATCCGCGGCGTTTGGCCGTGCGAACGAGGTGCGTGTCGATCTCGGTGCTCGGCGTCGCGTCGTCGTCCACGACCTCGAGCGAGATCGTCGAGATCTTCTGCATCTCGGTGAGCACGTCGAGTCCTCGCCGCCCGCGCCGGCGTCGCATCGCGTCGGCCGAGTCGGCGACGAGCTGCAGCTCGCGCAGCACCGAGCTGAGGACGACCAGCGTCATGTCGACGAAGCCCGTCTTGGAGATGTCGAGGATGCGCCCATCGATGATGACCGAGGTGTCGAGAAGCACCGCGGCGATGCGGTGCGAAGGCTGCTGGGCCGGGCCGCCGAAAAACAGGGCTGCAAGCTCCGCGCGGCGGCTCACGCCGACCGATGCGCCGAGCGCGCCAAGAAGCAAGGCGAGGATCGATGACAGCCAGTAACCGAGCGGCACGTCGCGGACGAAGAAACCAATGAGGACGGCGATGACGAGTCCGACCACCATGCCGAGCAGTCCGCTCAGCAGGTCGGGCAGCGGCGTGTTGAGCAGGCGGCGGTTGAAGCCGCGCCACCCGCCGAGGACGTAAGGCGTGCCGAGGTACGCGAAGACCAGACCTTCGAGAGTCGTCAACGTGATCAGGACCCAGCCCTGATGGGTGATCGGCGCCAGGCGTACCAGGATGTAGCCCAGGACGAAACCGCCGACGACTCCGATCCCCAACCCCGCTCGCAGGGCGAGGGCATCGGAACGTTTCAAGGGAACCTCCTCAGGAGACCGTTACCCCGGCCTCCTCTATGAATGCGCCGGAATGGATGTGATTAGGAAACAGGGCGGAAATGGCCTCCGCCAGGGTCCGGACCTCGATGATCTCGAGGCCGGCCGGCCGCCCGGTCCGTGAACCGGACGGAATCAAAGCGCGCGTGAAGCCGTGCCGTGCCGCCTCCTGCAGGCGGCGCTCGGTCTGGCCGACGCGGCGCACCTCGCCCGCCAACCCAAGCTCCCCGAGGACGACCAGGCCTTCCGGCAAAGGCTGGTTCCTCTGATTGCCTGCGATCGACAGGGCAAGACCTAGATCGGCGGCGGGCTCCGTGATCCGGATTCCGCCCGCCACGTTGACGAAGACGTCGTGCTGGCCAAGGGGCGTCTTGCCCCGCCGGTCGAGCACAGCCAGGAGCATGTGAACGCGGTTGAGGTCGAATCCGTTCGCGACCCGGCGCGGCGGGAAGTTGGTGTTCGCTTTGTTGACCAGGCTCTGGATTTCGATGAGAAGCGGGCGCGTGCCCTCCATCACCACGACCACGGCCGTCCCCGCGGAGGCCGTGCCGGCCTGGCTGAGCATCGCCGCCGACGGGTCGGGCACCTCCTCCAACCCGTGCTCGGCCATGGCGAAGACGCCGATCTCCTCGGCCGATCCGAACCGGTTCTTCATCGCCCGCAGCAGCCGTAGCTCCTGCCGGCGGTCGCCTTCGAGGTACAGCACCGTGTCAACGATATGCTCCAGGACCCTCGGTCCGGCTATCGCTCCCTCCTTGGTCACGTGGCCGACCAGGAAGATGGGCACCCCGGTCTCCTTGGCGAGGCGCATCAGCCGGGCGGCCGATTCCCTGACCTGGCTGACGCTTCCTGCGCTTCCAGTGACCGCCCCGTCGGCCACCGTCTGGATGGAGTCGACGATTGCGAGCTGCGGTGCCTCTGAGGCGATCGTGTCGCAGATCGTGTCCAGATCGGTCTCGGCCATCAGCAGGATGCCCCCATCGAGCGCCCCCAGGCGCGCCGCTCGCATCTGCACCTGCTGGTTCGACTCCTCGCCCGAGACGTAGAGCACCTTCGTTCCGCCCGCCGACACCACCTGGTGGGCGGCGTGCATGAGAAGGGTCGACTTGCCGACGCCCGGCTCTCCGCCGACCAGGACCAGGCTGCCGGGCACGATCCCGCCGCCCAGCACGCGGTTCAGCTCGCCCCACGCCAGGCGCAGGCGGGGCGCCGAATCCGCCGAGATCTGGGTGACCGGCACGGGCGCTGCGGACGAACTCCCCGAGGTGGCGCCACGGCCGCTACGGGATTCGGGCTTGCGGCGGCCTGGCTCTTTTTTGACCACGAACTCCTGGAGCGTGTTCCAGGCCTGGCAGTACGGGCACTGTCCCGCCCAGCGCAGGGTCTCGCCTCCACATTGGCCGCAGACGAAAGTCACCGAGGAGCGTGGCATGACCCCACTTTGGGGCGCGCAGGCTCCAATTACAAGTTGAGTCCTGTAAACATAAGCGCCACCCCGGGGGTAGTCAGGGTGGCGCCGTAAGCCTGGGAGGACCCGGGTACACACCGGTGTCCCTCATAGTGGGAACGCGCGAGCCGGCAAAAGGCTACGTTCTCGCCATGGAAGAGGAACCGGTCTCCATCGAGCGGATCGCGGAGGCCGCCGAGATCATCGACCCGGTCTTCCTCCATTCGCCGCAGTACGAGTGCGAGCCGCTCAGCGCTCACCTCGGGGTCGCCGCCGTTCTCAAGGTCGAATGCCTCAATCCCATCCGCTCCTTCAAAGGACGGGGCACCGACTACCTCATGCACCGGATCGAGGTTCCTGAGCTCGGCCTCGTTTGCGCCAGCGCAGGAAACTTCGGCCAGGGCATGGCATACGCGGCACGAAAACGCGGCCACCGCGTCATCGTTTTCGCGGCCGTCAACGCCAGCCCGATCAAGGTCGACCGCATGCGCGCTCTCGGCGCGGAGGTCGTGCTGGAAGGCGAAGACTTCGACGCGGCCAAAGAAGCCGCGCGCGCTCACGCTGAGAAGACGGGTGCGCTGTTTGTCGAGGACGGCGCCCTCGCCCCCATCGCGGAGGGTGCAGGCACCATGGCGGTGGAGCTGTCGACGATGGACGATCCCATCGACGCGATCCTCGTCCCGCTCGGCGATGGCGCGCTCGTGACAGGCATCGGGGCATGGATGCGCCGAGCCTCACCAAGCACGCGAATAATCGGCGTGGTCGCCGAGGGCGCACCCGCGATGGAGCTGTCATGGCACGCGGCGAAATTGGTCGCGACCGAATCCATCGCCACCATCGCCGACGGCATCGCCGTGCGTGTGCCAGTGGCGAGCGCGGTCGAAGACGTGCGCAACGCTGTCGACGACGTGATGCACGTGAGCGACATCGAGATGATCGAAGGAATGCGCGCGCTGTTCAGCGATGCGGGCCTGGTTGTCGAGCCCGCGGGCGCGGCGGGGATCGCCGCAGTGAAGAAGCTGAGCAGTGAGCTAGCGGGCAAGCGAGTCGCAGTGATCATCACGGGCGGCAACATCACCACCGATGCGTTTCAGCGATTGATCAGCTAGCCCGGTTCACGCATTTGTGCACAAATACACGGAATACCGCCGCCATAACGTGTAATTGGGCACAATCGCAGGGATCGCGGGCTAGCTGATCTCCAGATTCGCGAGGTAGTCGAGCACCGCCAGCGGTCCGTACTGCGCGAACGTGTCGGGCACCGCGCGTTGCAGGCTCTGCTGCATGTTCGCCGCAAGCTGCACGCGAACATCGAGCGGCAGCTGGGGGCGGCGGCGCGCGTACGAGCTGACGAACCGCCGCAGCTCGGGGTCGATCCTCCGCAGGATGTGCTCCGCGTTGGACGCGGGCGCATACGCCGGCGCCGCACCTGCCGCCGCCTGCGGCTGCGGGACCAGCGGTGGCGGAGGCGGCGGGTAGGGCGGGTATCCCGGAGGCGACGCCGGCGGCATGTTCGGCTGAACGTCCGAAGGCCGCGCACCTGGCAGCTGCCACAACCACACGTGGTCGGAATCCTTCACCACGAGCGTGCCGGCCGCCAGGTCGCCGAGGCGCTTGCCTTTGCCGTTGATGAACATGACGACCAGGCCGACGCCGTAGCCGTACGGAAGGAAGTCGACGATCCGCACGATGTTGCGGATCCCTGCCTGCATGAAGGTCAGGGGTTCGCCGCGATCGCCGACGGCCCGCAGCCGGAACGCCTTCTTGCCGATCGTCTGACCCGACCACAAGGCTTCGCTCGTCCAGAAGTAGCCGAATATGACGACGAAGCTGCCCAGGATCTCGAGCAGGTTGTAGACGGTTGAATTGTTGAAGAAGATGCCAATGGCGAGGCCGCCGAAGAACAGGGCGGTCAGGAGCGCGGTGACGATGAGCAGGTCGAGCACCTGGGCGATCGCCCTCGTGCCCAGGCCCGCCACCTGGTAGTCGAACGAAACCCGCTCCGGCGTGGAGACGATCAGCTCTGAATCGGGGAGCGGCTGCTCCATTGAGCTAATTTTGCAAGGTAGATGCGGGCGGATGAGTTCGTAGCGAGCCGCCGGGAGGACTGGAACAACCTCGAGAACCTGATCGCGAGGGGCAGCTCCGGCCGCCTGAACCCGCTTCGCCCGGGGGAGGTGCTGGCGCTGGCGGCCCTGTACCGGCGCGCGACCGCCGACCTCGCTCGCGCGCAGCGCGACTGGCCGGGCGAGCCTGTCCACCGCTACCTCAACGGGCTCGTCGCGCGGGGCCACGGGGTCGTCTACCGCCGAGGCGGTGACGTGTGGCGCCGCATCCGCGACTTCTACCTCGTGACCCTGCCAACCACCTACCGTCAGTCGTGGCCCTATCTGGTCGCGGCCGCGGCGCTGATGTTCGTTCCGGCGATCATCGCCTTCTTCGTGGTCCTTGCCAACCCCGACGCCGCCTACGCGATTGCGCCACCAGACCTGATCGACCGTGTCCACCACCACCAGCTGTGGACCCACATCCCGCCCAGCGAGCGCGTGCAGGCGGCCGGGTTGATCATGACCAACAACATCTACGTGTCGATGATCGCGTTCGCCTTCGGCGTTTTCTTTGGTCTCCCTGTGATCTGGGTGATGGTCAGCAACGGCATCAGCCTCGGCGGCCTGTTCGGGCTGACGCAGGCTTACGGCCTGGCGGGCGGGTTGTTCGACTTCGTCATCGGGCACGGCGTGGTCGAGCTGTCGATCGTGGTCGCGCAGGGCGCGGGCGGCCTGATGATGGGCTGGGCTCTCATCTCGCCCGGCAACCGCAAGCGCTCCGACGCGCTCGTGATCGCGACGCGCCGCGCGTTTGTGCTGCTCCTCGGCCTCGCGCCGCTGCTGGTGATCGCGGGCACCATCGAGGGCAACATCTCCCCTTCCGACGTCCCATTCGCGGCCAAGCTCTCCATCGGTCTGGCGACAGGTTCCGCCCTCTACGCATACCTGCTGCTGACGGGCCGCTCGAACTCTCGGCGCCGCGTCGCAGGCGCCGCTGCTACAGGAGAGCCCGCTCCTTCAGCTCCAGATAACGTTCGACGAGCGCCGGGCTGAGGTTCCCGGCGACGACGTCGAGGCCCAGCACGCCGCCCCGGCGCAGTAGCTCGAAGCTCTGCCGGCGGCTCGCGACGAACTCCTCGGCCGCAGCCCACTGATACGCACGCGACGATGTGGTAATGGGCGCGTCGCGGGCGCGGATCACCTCGGGGTCGCTCATGGCGACGACCAGCACTAGGTGGCGGGCAGCGAGGCGCAGGCAGTGCGCAACCAGCTCGCGCGACTGGTTTGGATCCTGCACGTCGGTGAGGATCACGACCATCGAGCGCCGGCCGACGCGCAGGGCCATATGGGTGAGTGCGTGGCCGAAATCGGGCTCCACATAGGAAGGACGTAGCGAATAAAGCGCTTCTGTGATGAGGTGCAGCTGCACGCTGCCCCGCTCGGGCTTGAGGAAGTTGGTCACCCGATCGTCGAATGTCATCAGGCCCACGCGATCGCCGTACGCCTGGGCGACCCACGCCAGCATCAGCGCGGCGTTGATCGCGTGGTCGAGCTTCTCCAGGGCGCCCGCGGGCGCGGTCATCAGACGGCCGCAGTCGATCGCGATCATCACCTGCTGTCCGCGCTCGGCCTCCACCTCCGTCATCACCGGCCGGTCGCGGCGCGCGGTGGCGGTCCAGCTGATGCGGCGCACGTCGTCTCCGCGCACGTAATCGCGCAGCCCGGCAAACGAGGTCGACGCGCCTGGTGGCCGCGCGCGCCGCTGGCCGACGAGCGACCGGAGCCCTCGCCGCAGCGACAGCTGGACGCGCTTGATCGCCACGACGTTGGGAAAGACGGCGACGTTGTGCGGCAGGTTCAGCCTCAGCTGCCTGCGCCACCAGCCTTCACGCCTCCAGACCTGCAGGTCGACCTGCCCGAAGTGATACGCGCCGCGGCGCGGAGACGAGGTGTTGTAGGCGACGGCGAGGCTGCCGTTCCGGTCGAACGCGCCCTGGACCTCGCGCGGCCGCGGCAGCAGGCCGGTCGGTGCGTGGTCGGCCACGCGCGCCGTCAGGCCGGCGGCTGCCCGATTCGTGACGACGATCCGCACCTTTTCGTGCTCGCCAAGCGAGAACGGCTCGGGCATCGCCCGTCGTACGACGTAGCCGCGAGCCCCTGGAAGCAGGGCCAGGTCGCGGGCGACGAGGGCCACGAGACCGACGTGGTAGACGACGGCCACGAGCACGAGCAGAGGCGAGACCACCGCCAGCGCGATCAGCACAGCGCCAATGCCGACGGCCCAAATCAGGCGCGGCTGCGGAGCGAATCCTCGCATCGGCTCTT
>VBFW01000373.1 GCA_005880525.1 Chloroflexota bacterium
CTTCGAGGATGCCTGCCACACGGCCCGCCGCGAAGAGGGCGAGCTGTCGCTAGACCAGCTCGGCGAGATGTACCAGGCCAAGCTCCAGCCCATGTTCGGCGACGGCCTGACCCTCACCGACGAGCACAAGGTCTGGTGGAGCTATGTCGGCCACTTCCTGTTCGCGCCGGGCTACGTCTACGCCTACGCCTTCGGCAACCTGCTGGCGCTGTCCGTCTATCACCGGTACCTCGAGGTCGGGCCGTCGTTCGTCGACGCCTACATGGACTTCCTCGGGTCCGGCGGCTCGACGCGGCCGGACGAGCTGGTGAAGCGCGTGGGGATGGACATCACCGACCCGATGTTCTGGGACAAAGGGCTCGACATCCTCGACGGGATGGTTCGTGAGGTCGAGCGGCTCTCAGCCAGCCAGTAGGGCGTTTGTATACAAACGCGGGTTATCTGAGCCCGTTTTCGCTCGTTTGTATACAGCCGCGGGAATCTGGCCCTTCAGCCAAAGCCTAAACTTTACGAATACGAATCTGAGATCCCGCACGGCCCTAAGCGGCGGGATGCTCCCAAACTCTTGAAGAAGGGAGTCCTATGGCCGTCACCGAGACGCAGTCCACGACCGACCTTGAATTCGTCCGCCAGCTGGGACAGCAGATCCGGGTGGACTCCATCCGCTGCAGCACGGCCGCCGGCTCGGGGCACCCGACCTCGTCAATGTCCGCCGCCGACCTCATCGCCGTCCTCATCGCGCGCTACCTCCAGTACGACTGGGCGCGGCCGAAGGACCCGAACAACGACCACCTGATCTTCTCCAAGGGCCACGCGTCGCCGCTGTGCTACGCGATGTTCAAGGCTGTCGGGGCGATCACCGACACCGAGCTGATGACCTTCCGCAAGTTCGGATCTCGGCTGCAGGGACACCCGACGCCGGCGATCCCGTGGGTGGACGTCGCCACCGGCTCGCTCGGCCAGGGGCTGCCCATCGCGGTCGGCGTGGCGCTGGCCGGCAAGTACCTGGACAAGCTGCCGTACCACGTGTGGACGCTGTGCGGCGACTCCGAGCTCGCCGAAGGCTCGGTCTGGGAGGCGCTCGACAAGGCCAGCTTTTACGAGCTTTCCAACCTGACAGCAATCCTGGACGTCAACAGGCTGGGCCAGCGCGGCGAGACCGAGTACGGCTGGAACACCGACCTTTACCGTCGCCGTGCCGAAGCGTTCGGATGCACGCCGATCGTCATCGACGGCCACGACATGACCGCCGTCGACCGGGCGCTGGGTTCGGCGCTTTCCAACACCGGCCGGCCGACTGTGATCATCGCCAAGACGATCAAGGGCAAGGGCTTCTCCGAGATCGAGAACAAGGACGGCTGGCACGGCAAGGCGCTGCCGCCGGACATGGCCGAGCGGGCGATCAAAGAGCTCGGCGGGATCAGGAACCTCAAGGTCAAGACCGCGCGGGCGGAACGCGGCACTCCAGCCATGCTGCGCAGGGATGGCTCAGGCGCCGGGCCGGCGGTCACCCTGCCCACTTACAAAAAAGAGGACAAGGTCGCCACGCGAAAGGCATACGGCGACGCGCTCCTCGCGATGGCCGCCATACCGGAGGTCGTGGCGATGGACGGCGAGGTCTCGAACTCGACGCATGCTGACGAGTTCGCCAAGGCCCACAAGGACCGATTCTTCGAGATGTACATCGCCGAGCAGCAGCTCGTCGCGACCGCGGTGGGCATGAGCGTGCGGGGCTACAAGCCGTTCGTGTCCACTTTCGCCGCGTTCTTCTCGCGCGCGTACGACTTCATCCGCATGGCAGGCATCTCTCAGGCCAACATCCGGCTGGTGGGATCGCATGCAGGTGTGGAGATCGGCCAGGACGGCCCGTCGCAGATGGCGCTCGAAGACCTCGCCTCGATGCGCGCGGTCCACGGCTCCACGGTGCTTTACCCCAGCGATCCGAACCAGGCCGCGAAGCTCACGCGGCTCATGGCCGACACGAGCGGCATCGTGTACATGCGCACGACGCGTGGCGCGTACCCGACCCTCTACGGGCCCAACGAGACCTTCAAGATCGGCGGCTCGAAGGTCCTGCGGCAGAGCCCGAAGGACCGTGTGGCTCTGATTGGTGCGGGCGTGACACTGCACGCCTGTCTCGCAGCTGCCGACGCGCTGGCGAAGAAGAAGATCGCGGCCAGGGTCATCGACCTCTACTCGTTGAAGCCCGTGGACGTGAAGACTCTGCGCGAAGCGGCGAAGGTCACCAAGGGCCGCCTGGTGGTGGTCGAGGACCACTACCCGGAGGGAGGCATCGGCGCCGCCGTGCTGGAGGCCCTCGCCGCAGACGGCGCTCCAAAGATCGCGCACCTCGCAGTCAAGGGGCTGCCGACATCCGGCAAGCCTGATGAGCTCATGAACGCGGCGGGCATCTCCAGCAAGCACATCGTCGCCGCTGCCACCAAGCTCGCTGCCTCCCGCTGATGGCCACCTCCACCGCGCTCAGGGAGCTGAAGAAGCAGGGCCAGTCGCTCTGGCTCGACAACATCCGCCGGCAGCTGATCAGCTCGGGGGAGCTGGCCCGCCTGCGTGATGAGGGCCTGACCGGTGTGACCTCAAACCCGACCATCTTCGAGAAGGCCGTGAGCGGATCGACCGACTACGACGAGGCGATGGTGCAGATGGTCCGGGCCCGGAAAAAGCCTGACGACATGCTGTGGGAGCTGATGGTCGCGGACGTACAGGCGGCCGCGGACGTGTTCCGGCCGGTCTATGACAGGACCAAGGGCAAGGACGGCTTCGTCAGCATCGAGGTCGGCCCGACGATCGCCACCAACACGAGACGCACGATCACATTTGCCGAGTACCTGCACGACCAGTGCCGGCGTCCGAACGTGATGGTGAAGATCCCCGCCACCAAGGAGGGCCTGCCTGCGATCTTCGACCAGATCTCCAAGGGCCACAACATCAACATCACGCTGATCTTCTCGGTCGACCGCTACATGGAGGTGGTCGAGGCCTACGTGTCCGGCCTCGAAAAGCTTCACAAGC
>VBFW01000179.1 GCA_005880525.1 Chloroflexota bacterium
TGACCGTGAACACCGAAACGCCTCCGAGCTCGTTGATGGCGTCGATGAGGTCACCACGCACGCGCACGAGCCCGCGCCGGTTGGCGATCAGCCGCGCCTGGCTCTGCACCGGCGGGCGGGCCTCGAGCCCGGGGCCCGCGAGCGCGGCAGCCAGTCGCTTCGCGGCCACGTCCTCATGCACATCTCCGGGCTCCAGCTCGACGACATGTATCTCGCTCGCGCGCCGCACCGCTTCGAGGTCCTCCGGCCGCAGCACCGAGCCTTTGCGCAGCTCGTGGCTCACGTCGTGGACGAGCACGCGTCCTTTTATGTCATCAGCCGTGGCCGACGCTGCCGTAAGGCGAACCGCACGCACAACTGGGAGCATAGAGAGCGGTCCATGCACACAGTAAGGTCAACCTTGCCGCGCCTGGCGCGCGGCACGGGTTCCGGCATCCGCCTCTACAACACGATGACCCGGCGCAAGGAGGAGCTGCGTCCGCTCGAAGCCGGCAGCGTGAGCATCTACTCCTGCGGCCCGACCGTGTATCGCTTCGCGCACATCGGCAACCTGCGCACGTACATGTTCGCCGATGTGCTCACGCGATCCCTCGAGTACCTCGGCCACGACACGCACCAGGTGATGAACATCACTGACGTCGGCCACCTCACCGACGACAGCTTCGACCGCGGGGAGGACAAGATGCTCGTCTCGGCGCGCCTCGAGAAGAAGTCGCCTGAGGAGATCGCCGGCTACTACACCGAGGCGTTCATGCACGACGCGCGCATGGTCAACATCCGGCCCGCGCGCGAGTATCCGCGGGCCACCGCGTACATCCCGCAGATGATCGAGATTATCGCGAAGCTCATCGAGCGCGGCCACGCGTATGAGGTCGGCGGCACTGTCTACTTCGACATCGCGAGCTTTCCGGCTTACGGCCGGCTGTCGCGGAACACGACCGATCAGCTTCTGTCGGGGACGCGCGGCGAGGTCGATCCGCGCAAGCGACACCCGGGGGACTTCACGTTGTGGAAGGCGGCGGGCGAGCACCGTCTCCAGGTGTGGCCCAGCCCGTGGGGTCCGGGATTCCCGGGCTGGCATATCGAGTGCTCGGCGATGTCGATGTCGCTGCTGGGCGATCGGTTCGACATCCACACCGGTGGGTCCGACAACGTGTTTCCTCACCACGAGGCTGAGATCGCGCAGTCCGAGGGAGTGACGGGCCACCAGGTGGTGGGCTGTTGGGTTCACGGCGAGCACCTGATGCTGTCCGGCACGCGCATGTCTAAGTCGGCCGGCAACTTCTTCCGCATCACCGAGCTGGTGGAGCGGGGCGTCGACCCGCTCGCGTTCCGCTACCTGACTCTGCAGGCGAAGTACCGGACCAAGCTCAACTTCTCAACCGAGGCGATGAGCGGTGCAAATCACGCCCTCCGCCAGCTGCGCGACCGCGTGGCTGAATGGTCGGCCGCGCCCGACGGTCCGCGCGGCGATCTCGACCAGCGCTTTCGCGCCGCGCTCGCCGATGACCTCGACCTGCCCGGGGCGATGGCTCTCGTTTCGGAGCTGATTCGCTCCGACCTTGCGCCAGGCGCGAAGGCTCGCGTGCTCATCGAATGGGATCGGGTGCTCGGGCTGGACCTGGCGCGCGCGCCTGAGCATGGAGCCCTGCCCGACGGGGCTGCGGTCCTGCTGACTACGCGCGAGAGTGCACGCGCCGCGAAGGACTTCGCGACCGCGGATCGACTCAGAAGCGAGCTCGCGGCCATGGGCGTGGCCGTCACCGACACGCCTGACGGCCAGAGGTGGGAGGTCCGCCGCCTCTAAGGCAGGGCCGGGATGCTCGGACTCGGGATCGGCAGCGGGCCGACGGACGGAACCGCAGGCGGCGTGACTGTCGGCAGCGCCGGCGCGCTCACGACTGGCGTCGGGATCGGGCTGATCGCAGCCTGGGGCGACTTGGGCGCCAATGACGCCGGGTTGGTGCTCCCCGGTTGCGGCTTCTGCGCCGGCTGCACCTGCTGCGTCACCTGACGGGCCCAGTCGACGGGATTCACGCTGTGGGTGATCACCGCCTCGGTCGTCGCGCCCGCGGCCATGACCGCGACCAGGGCATCCTCCAGGTGCTGGTCGAAGCGCGGCTCTCGAGGCATCGAAGCTAAACCCCGCCCAGGGCAAAAGTACCCAATCTCATTCCACCCAGTCCGCGAGCTCGACCCGCAGGCGCGCCTTCGCTGCCGCCAGCCGCGACGCAACTGTTCGCTCGGGGACGCCGAGCGCCTCGCCGATCTCGCGATTCGTATAGCCGTGGTAGTGGCGAAGCACGAGCGCCGCCGCCTGCTTCGCGGGGATCTTGCGCAGCGCGCGGCCGAGCTCCGTGTTCTCGGCGATCGTTGCCGGCGATGCGGGCGCTGCAGGCCTGCCGAGACGCTTGACGAGCTCGCCTGCCTCGCGCAGGCGCTGCCGGCGCCAGTGCGACACGCCGACGTTGATGGCGATTCGGTGCAGCCAGGCCTCGGCCGGCGCCCCAGGCTTCCACCTGTCCCAGGCCCGGAACGCTCGAACGAAAGCCTCCTGTGTGCAGTCCTCGGCCGCCGCGGGGTCGCCGAGCATGCCGATGAGCGTGACCAGGATCCGCCGGTATGAGCAGCGATACAGGCGTTCAAAGTCCTCGGCCGAGCCCGGTATGTAATCCGGTTCGCCCGCAGCCTCTTCTTCACGCAAAGCGTTGATGGCTGTTTCCCCCGCGCGCCTTCTCAAGTTAACGCGTCAGGGCCAAAAAAATGAGGCCGAGCCTTGCGGCCCGGCCTCGTCGAGAGGAAGGGGCTGGTTAAGGCTTGCCCGGCGTTCCGCTGGGCTTGCCGTGGTTGCCGTTGTTGCCCTTGTTCTTGTTGTCGTTGCCGTTGCCGTTGTTGCCGTGGTCGTTGGTGCGAGCGTTGCTGTTGCGGTGCTCGCCACTGACGACCTTGCCGTGCTGCTTCGCGAACGCGCTCACGCACTGGCCGATGCCGCGCACGCCTGAAGCGCGCAGCGTGTCCTTGCAGGTGTTGACCTGCTGGACGACCTGCTGTCCCCAATCATTGGGATTGAGGCTGCCGGTGACCGCCACCTCGCCCGCCACCCCAGCGCCTGCGGCCGCCAGCGCGGCGACCGCGAAGCCTGTGAGCAGCTTCGCTCCGAGGGCGGCTCCCGCTCCCCCAAACAGTCTCTTCATTACTCCTCCCGAGGCAGGTGCTCTCCAGGCGGGGATCGAAGCGCGATCCACCGGGCCAAGGACCCGGCTCAGCTCGCTCTCGATCTCCCGGTCGAAGTCGCTCATGTGTCCAACCTCAATCGGAAGGGACGCTGTCCTCGGACAAAGTACTCAAGTCGACCTGGGGAGCCGGCCTGGGCCCGGAATCGAGCAACGCCTTGAGCCTGGCTTTGGCCGCGATCAGGCGCGACGCCACTGTGCGTTCGGGAATTTCGAGCGCCGCGGCGATCTCGCGGTTGGTGTAACCGTGGTGGTGGCGAAGTACGATGGCCGCCGCCTGCTTGGGCGGCAGCTTGCGCAGTGCGTTGAACAGGTCGGAGCGCTCGGCGACTGAGCTGGGATCGGAGGGCAGCGTGGGCCGGCCAAGGCGCTTGATCACCTGGCCCACCTCCCGCATGCGTGAGTACCGCTGGTACGAGATCGCGGTGTTGATCGCGATCCTGTGCACCCAGGCCTCGGCGGGGGCGTCCTTTCGCCACGACGACCAGCTTCGGTAAGCGCGCTCGAATGCGTCATGCGTGCAGTCCTCGGCAGCCGCGCGGTCGCCGAGCACCCCGATCAGGGTGCCGAGGACGCGGCTGTACGAGGTCCGGTAGAGGCGCTCGAAATCCGCCTCGTTGCCAGGCCGGTACTGCTGGCCTTCGATCTCACTTGACTCCGAACGAATGTTCGACTAACCTCCTGGGGCGCCCAATGCCCCCCACGCTCCCGCCATTCGACGCGGCCGACTTCCAAGGGGAAATAACGCTGGATCGCGTGATTCCGTCATCCCCACCCCAATACTCACCCCTGCCCGCCGACCTCAGACCGGAGCTCGCCGCCGCTCTCGAGTCGCGCGGGATCACCCGACTCTACTCTCACCAGGCTGAGTCTTATGCCGAAATACGGCGGGGCCGGCACCTGGCGGTCGTCACGCCCACGGCCAGCGGAAAAACCCTCTGCTACAACCTCCCGGTCCTGCAGCGGATGCTCGAGGACCCCCAGCGCCGAGCCATCTACCTGTTCCCGACCAAGGCCCTCGCCCAGGACCAGCTGGCCGAGCTCGGCGCGCTCAAGCGCGGCCTGCCCATCGACCTGCGCGTGGACACGTACGACGGCGACACCGCGCCCGGCCGGCGCACCGCGATCCGAGAGGCCGGCCACATCGTGATGACGAACCCCGACATGCTGCACACGGGCATCCTGCCGCACCACACACGGTGGCGTCGGCTCTTCTCGAGCCTCGAGTTCGTCGTCATCGACGAGCTCCACACGTATCGCGGTCTTTTCGGTAGCCAGGTCGCCAATGTCATACGACGCCTGAAGCGGGTTTGCGCCTTTTATGGCTCGCATCCGACGTTTATCTGCGCGTCCGCAACCATCGCCAACCCGCGCGAGCTCGCTCAGCGACTCCTGGAGGAGGACGACATCGCGCTGATCGACCGCAGCGGCGCGCCGCGCGGCGAGCGCCGCCTGATCTTCTACAACCCTCCGCTGCTCAATCGCGAGCTGGGCGTCCGCCGCAGCTCGATGCTCGAGGCGCGACGCATCGCCGCGCCATGGATCCGCGCCGGCATTCAGACCATCGTCTTCTGCCGCAGCCGGCTGCAGGTCGAGGTGATGCTCAGCTACCTGCGACAGGACCTGGCACCGCGGCTCGACGCCAACCGGCGCGTTCGCGGTTATCGCGCGGGATACCTTCCCCTGCATCGACGCGAGATTGAAGCGGGCCTGCGCGCGGGCGATATCACAGGCGTCGTCAGCACCAATGCTCTCGAGCTGGGCATCGACATCGGCAGCCTGGACGCGTCGGTGCTGGTCGGCTATCCGGGAACCATCGCGTCCACGTGGCAGCAGATAGGCCGCGCCGGACGCCGTTCCGGGTCGATCGGCGTCTTCGTGGCTTCGAGCTCGCCACTGGACCAGTTCATCGTTAGGCACCCCGAGTACTTCCTCAGCGCCGATCCAGAGGAAGGGCTCATCGATCCCGACAACCTGCTGATCCTCGCGGGCCACCTGCAAGCCGGGCTGTTCGAGCTGCCCTTCGAGGACCGTGAGCCGCTCGGCCGCGCCGACGTGCAGGAGCTGCTGCGCGTGTTCGAGGAGGACGGCTCGGCGACGCGCTCCGCGGGCCGCTGGTTCTGGAGCCGGCAGGCATTTCCGGCGGAAGAGGTGCACCTGCGGCGCATCGCGGCCGACAACGTCGTCATCGTCGACACCTCGCAGCCGCGACCCCAGGTCATCGGCGAGATGGACCAGTTCTCGGCGCCGGTCTTCCTGCACGAAGAGGCCGTCTATCTGCACGAGGGCGCGCAGTACCACGTCGAGCGTCTCGACTGGGACGAGAAGAAGGCATACGTGCACCCCGTCGAGGTCGACTACTACACGGATGCGCTCGCATCGGTGACGGTGCGCGTGCTCGACACGTTCGCCGGTCCTGATGAATTTCCGCTGGCGCGTCACCACGGCGAGGTGAAGATCACATCGCTCGCGAGCATGTTCAAGAAGATTCGCTTCCACACGCACGAGAACATCGGCTCGGGTCCCATTCACCTGCCGGAGCAGACGCTGCACACAACCGCGTGGTGGCTAACGCTCGATGAGCAGCAGTGGGTGGCTCTCGGTCGCGAGACTCTCGAGGCAGGGCTGCAGGGGATGGCGCACGCGCTGCGCCACGTCGCGAGCCTGCGCCTGATGTGCGACCCGCGCGACCTCGGCGCGGTGGCGGAGGTCCGCTCCGTGACGACGAGGCTGCCGACCGTGACCGTGTACGAGATCTATCCAGGCGGCGTCGGGTATGCACCGCGCATGTACGACCTGCACCACGAGCTGCTCGACGGCGCCGCCGCGCTCGTGCGTGACTGCCAGTGCCTCGCGGGCTGCCCTTCCTGCATCGGACCCCTGCACATGGTCGAAGGAGCGAAGGACGCATGTCTGCGGTTGCTGCAAGCAGGAGGTCGGCGGCGGGATGGCGACGAGAGATTCGGCGACCAGGTGTTCCAGCTGCTAGGCGCCACCGAGCAACGCAGCTAAGCGGATCCGTTGATCCGCGTGCGAGTAGCGCAGGTGGCAACGACGCAGAT
This sequence comes from Chloroflexota bacterium, assembly GCA_005880525.1. Lineage (GTDB taxonomy): Bacteria > Chloroflexota > Dormibacteria > Dormibacterales > Dormibacteraceae > CF-118. The sequence goes on from VBFW01000179.1 coordinate 6,296, forward strand.
GGGGCGCATGGGCGCCGAAGATCCGTCGACACGCCCGCCGCCGACCTCCACACTCAGAGAGCGTCTTAGTCGTCTAGGCGGCATCTCGCAGGCGCATGCGAGGCCGCCACTCGAGATCCCGCGTGGGTTCGAGCGGGTCGAGACGCCATACGGCCCGGCCTTCCTGCGCCAGGACGTCCTGGGCCTGCCGCGTCTCGACCCGAACCCCGGCTCGATTGCCTACATCGACACCGAGACCACCGGCCTTTCCGGCGGCTCGGGCACGTATGTGTTCGCGGCAGCCGTGGCAAGACCGATCGATTCCGGACTCCGGCTTGCGCAGCTGTTTCTTCCTCAGCCGGGCATGGAGGCGGCATTCCTCCATTCGCTCAGCGACGAGCTCGCCCCCGCGTCGGGCGTGGGCAGCTTCAACGGAGGGTCGTTCGATCTGCCGATCCTCCGCACGCGATGGGTGATGGCCCGCATGCAAGGAGACCTGCAGCACCCACCGCACGTCGACCTGTTGACGCTCGTGCGCTCGCTGTATCGACACCGAATGGAGAGCTGCACGCTTCGCATGGTGGAAGAACGGCTCCTCGGCTACGAGCGCGAGGACCCCATCGCAGGTGCGCTCGCGCCGGACGCGTACTTCGAGTACGTGCGCCACGGGCCAAGCCGGCTGCTGGAGCTCGTGCTCGAGCACAACCGCCTCGATGTCATCAGCCTCGTACACCTGCATTCGCTCCTGCTGCGGCGACTGCGCGGCGCGGATGCGGACATGGACGCGTCTGACTGGCTCGCGCTGGGCCGGCATCGTTTCCGGCGAGGAGCGCGCGCTGACGGATGGCGTGCGCTGCGCAACGCGGCAGGTTTCGAGAAAGGCGATGACGCCGCGACCGCGTCGCTGTGGATCGCGCGCAGGCTGGTGCGGCGCGGCGCGATCACGTCGGCGGATCGATTGCTCGAGCGGATGGAGCAGCGCTTCGACGGCGACATCCGAGTGTCGGTCGCGCGGGCTCGTTTGCTGGAATGGAGGAGGCGAGAGCCGAGCCTGGCCTTGACTGTGGTGGAGGCCGCCCTGGACCGGATGCCCCACGCGGCAGCCGAGCTTGAACCCCGCCGAATGCGTCTCAGGCGAAAGGTCGAATCCCGAGCGCGGTCAGGCGGGCACCGCGATGCGAACGGTGGCCCCGGCCACGGCAGGCAGGGCCGTCGAGGGAAGGCCTGGCTCCAGGCTTCCTTCGACGACGGCGCGGGCGAGGGCTTCGACCAGGACCGGATCGAACTCTGAGCCGGCGCCCGCCTTCACGAGCTCCAGCGCCCTGAGCGGCGTCACCCGCTCGCAGCCGCGCCCCGCGGTCATGGCCTCGTAGCCCTCGGCCACCGCCAGGATCCGAGCGAGCTTCGGGATCTCCTCGCCGGCCGTGCCGTCGGGCTTGCCCTGGCCGTCCCAGCGCTCGTGATGGTGGCGCACCGCCGCGGAGATGACCAGCGGGAAGTGCGAGCCCGCGACGATCTTCTCGCCCTCCTCCGCGTGGCCGGGCACCTCGAGGTCCTGCGCGTCGCTCATCACCATGTGGCCGACGTCGTGAAGGTACGCGGCGGTGCGAAGGTCCTCGAGGTCGCTGCCGGGCAACCCCGCTGCGCGCGCGATGGCCTCGGCGATCGCCGCCACGCGGCTCGAATGTCCCTGCGCCGCGGCCGCGCGATGGTCCACGGCATGGGCAGCCGCAACCACCACCTGCGGACCGGCCTCGGCAAGCATCGTCATGAGATTGCCGTCGGCAAGCTCGAGCTCGGTCACAAGCTGCGGGAATGTGCACGCGCGGTCCTTGCCCTCGCGCTTGGCCAGATACAGGGCCTGGTCGGCCGCCGCGATCAGCTCGAGCGCGCCCAGCGCATCTTCCGGATATGTCGCGACGCCGACGCTGAAGGTCAGGGCCTTGCCGGGCGCTGTGGCCACCGCGGCCGCGTGCACCGCGTCGACGATTCGGTACGCGAGACGCTGCGCTCCGACCCCGCTTGTGTCGACGGCGAGAATCGCCAGCTCGTCGCCGCCGTAGCGCGCGACCACATCCTGCGCGCGCGCCGCGTTGCGGGCGATCCGCGCGCCCATCTGCAGCACGAGGTCACCGTGCTGGTGGCCGAGCTCGTCGTTGACCGACTTGAAGTGGTCGAAGTCGATGAGCAGCAGCGACACAGACATCGTTGCCTTGTCCTGCCGCGCGAAGACCGCGTCCAGCCGGCGGCGCAACTCGCGCACGTTGTAGAGACCCGTCAATACGTCGGTGGTCGCCTCCTGCGTGCTGCGGTGGTAGCGCACGGCGTTTGCCATCGCCACCGCCGAGCTTCCGGAAAGCGCGTCCACCGCGAACAGGTCCTGGTTGCTGAATGCCCGGCCTGGGCGCTTGAGGCTGAGGAGCGCCGTGATGCCTTCGTTCGAGGCCATCGGGACGACCATCGCGCTCTTGTCTTCGGAGAACGACGCCTCGCCCGAACGTGCGACCTTCGCGAGCTGCGAGTCGTCGAGACCGTCAGGCGATACGCCGTCCGACAGGGGTTGGCTCGTCGAAGATGCGACGACGGCAAATCCGTCGGGAGACGCGAGCACCATGCTGGCGCTCGTCGAGCCGCTCATCTGCAGCGCGTGCGCGACGACGACCGCGAACACGTCCTTGATGTTGGTTTCGCCCGAGATGTCAGAGCTCACCTCGCGCAGCTGGTCCGCCTCCGCCGCGCGCCTCACCGCCTGGCGTCGCTCACGCTCCAGCTCGCGAGTCATGTATCCGGTCGCGAGCGCAACCACAAGAAAAAGGAAGACGACGCCGAACGCGGTGAGGCGGGAGTTGGGGTCGCTCGAGAGCGTCGTCGGGGTGAACGTGCCTCCGACGAACAGGTAGATGAACGCGATCGTCACCGCGGACGCGACACTCGCGATGGCGCCGAACCGTACCGCGTTGGTGATCACCGAAAGAAAGAGCGCCAGGAAGTAAGGGCTGTTGAATCCGTCAGACAGGTAGACCAGCCCAACCGCGAACAGGATGTCGAGCACCATCGTCGTCAGGCTGAACTGCTTCCCAGGCTTGAAGCCGCGAAAGAGGAGCACCGTGACCACCCCGGCCATGACCGCCCAGACACCGAGCACGATGTCGACCGTGTCCTTGGCCTGGATGCTCGTGATCGGGGTCAGGTTGATGAGCGCGCCAAGAACGGCAAGGAAGATCCATCGGAACATGACCGCAACGCGCTCGCCGATCGCCCGGCGCTCGGCGTCGAACTTCTCGTCCAGGACCTTGGCCCGAAGTTCCTGCTGACGTTGGTTGGGAGTGACGACAGCTGGGATGTTCATTGGAATCTTGCTAAGCCGCGGGCGAAGTTGCTCTCCGGAGGCTACCATTCACACTCGCGATTCAGCGCGGTCAGTCGCTGGTGGAGTTCGCCATCTCCTCCATCGTCCTGCTCTTGCTGATGATGGGACTCCTGGATCTCTCGCGCGCGTTCTACTTTTCCGTGAACATCCAGGGCGCTGCGCGTGAAGGGGCCAGGCACGGCGCCTGGTTCAACACGGCAGCCCGGAACAACAACTTCCTTGACGACACCGACGTGATGAGCGCGGTCAATGCCGGCCTGAACGGCGCGGGAATCACCGCCAACCTGGTTCCGAGTGGCAGCTGCCTCTCGCCCTCTGACGGCAACGGCTTCAACAACAAGCCTTACTCGCAGGCCGCTTACCCGGTCGGCACGCAGCAGGTCAACGCCTACATCTGCTACACGTACCCGGGCGGCGCCTTCCAGACGGGCAGCAGGGGCGTTCCGCCGGCAGACAACTCGTGGCGGCTGGGCGACATCAACGTGTCGCTGCTGATGAACTTCGCCTTGATCACACCGTTGATCCAGGGCCTGTTTGGCAACGGCATCGACCTCGCTTACAACGAGCACTTCACCATCCAGGGGAAGCCATGAAGCAGGGCTACTTCCACAGCCAGAGGTCGCAGGGCCTGACCGAGTTCGCCATCATCGCGCCGGTCATCCTGCTGCTGACCTTCGGCATCATCGACTTCGGACGCGGGCTCTACTTCTACATCACGCTGCAGCAGGCGGCCAACGAAGGCGCACGCGTCGCGGTGCGTGCCTCCTACTTCATCGACCCGGGCGGTTCAACTCACCAGTGGCCGACCGACGCCGACGTCGCCACCGCCGTCCAGCAGCACGCCGTGACCGAGAACCTCGCAAACCCGTGCCCTAACGGACCGATCCCCAACGGCGGCAACCCGGTCGGCTCGCCATCGTTGCCGCCCTCCAACACGGGCTGGATTTTCATCACAGATCCCAGCTCCGCGGGCAACGGGACCCCGAACGGGCCGCGCGGCGGCCTGGGCGTCCTACCTGCGCCCGGGCCCGGCTGCAATGCGATCACGCCCGCCGTCGGCAATGAGGCCATCAAGGTGACGCTCTGGTTCAACTTCCAGCCGCTGACGCCGCTCATCCAGCAGGCAGTCGGGAACAGGATCATCATCACCGCCTACGCGGTGTACCGCGCTGAGTACAGCAACTAGCAAGATGCAAGCCACTATTGCGTCTCTCAACTAACGACATGCGAATGTTCATGCGCAAAGACGGCAAGCAGGGCGGCCCCCAAGGCGGGCAGGCCATCGTGCTGATCGCGCTGCTGATCCTGGTCTTGTTCGGCATGCTTGGCCTGGCCGTCGATTCCGGCCGCGCGTATGTCGATCGGCGTGACCAGCAGTCCGCCGTCGACGCGTCGGCGCTCGCCGCCGGTGACTGGTACGAGAACTTCAGCGACCTGTACGGCTCGACGCTGCCGAACGCGAAGGCCGTGTACCAGAGCAACCTCCACCTGTACGGAGGGCCCACGTCAGACGTCGACACGACAACGTTCGTCGGCGTCGGCAACAGCCTGCAGCAGGACACCGACATCGTCACGTACGGCGGCGGGTACGCGCTGACGATCGTGGCCACCAACACGCAGTTCAACGGCTACCAGTTCGTGTTCACCAGCACGCACCAGCTGCCGCTGGCGTTCATGCAGCTGTTCGGGGGGAACCCCAATATCACCATCAACGCCACCGCCACCGCGATCGTGGGCAACCAGCGCCAGACGCCGGCGCTGCTGACGCTGAGCACCGACAGATGTTCGCTTAATCTGACGGGCGCCGCGACGCTGACACTGCTCGGCGACGCCTACTCCAACGGCACCGCCTGCGTCGACCCCAACCTGCAGGAAGCCGGCAACTGCTACGGCGCGGCCGGCTCCAACTGCAGCTCGGCCACTTACTACTGCTACAACTCGACACCTGGGTTCGTCCCCTACCCGCCGCCCTGCAACCCAGGCGACACCCAGGGCCAGCCAGTGGTGCCGGCGCCGACGCTGCCTGACCCGGCGTACCTGGCGCCTTCGGTCCCCTATTACTCGGCGGCTCAGTTTTACAACCCGAACAACCGCGGCACGTGGACGGAGATGTATCCGGGCCAGTACGGCACCTTCCACCTGAGCGGTGGGTCCGGCAGCTGCGCCTTCCTGAACCCCGGCGTCTATAACTGGACCAACGACTACAAGTCGGACGCCACGGGCAGCCTGCTGTCCAACGAGCTGAAGGCGCCGCGCGAGCAGAATTACACCGCGCCAGGCACCACCAGCACCGCGGGCATCCAGTTCTGGAACATGAACGGCACCAACTGCGCGGGCGACTTCAGCGTGACGGTGACCAACGGCCTGCCGGGCGCGCTTGGCCTGAAGCACAGGAGCGGCGCCGGGAACTGGGGCATCGAGCTGACATCGGTGCGCTGGGACAGGTTCATCGACCCAACCATCGGGCCGAACCCGTGCTTCGGGTCACCTGGGTGCCGGCGCGAAAGCGCACCGTCGGCGTGTGTCTCGGCGGGCACCGATGACGTGAGCAGCGCGGCCCTTGATGTCCACATCCTTAAGGACGCGCCTGGGGCGCAGTACTACAACGTGTACGTCAACCCCAACGGCTGCGACGGGCTGCAGGACAACTTCGCCTTCGTCAACAGGTTCCTGGCGCCCGGCTGGAACGACTTCGGCGGCCCGCCGGCCTTCACAATCGGTCCTTACCCGAACGGCGGAGCCGGCGTCATCCTGAGCAGCGGTGTGGGCGGGTATCCGTGCGGCGCGCCGGGCCACACCGTCTGCGCCATCAACTACTCGGCCCTTTCGCCGACCAGCCTGTGCTTCGCGCAGACGCGCGTCTCCAACTGCCAGGCCCCGGACAACGAGATCGGCCCGCAATGCTTCAGCAGCTGCCCGCCGCCGGCCGGCCTGCTGTCCCAGGAGAACGGGGCGTTCTCGCTGCAGTACCCGCCGTACACCGGTGGCGACGTGGCCAACGAGAACTACTGCCAGGTCTCGCCGATCCCGGGCAACCCGAGCTCTCCGTGCGCGACGGCGAAGATCACGCCAGGTGCTGTGCAGTTCTACTTCCCGAACGGCTCCTGCTTCGACCAGAACGCCCAGGGCGCGACGTACGTGTACAGCGGGGAGCAGTACAACTGGATCTCCATCTATTCGCCTCCCGCCAACACGTGCAACAACACGATGAACGGTGGCGCCTCCACGCAGTTCATCGGCACCATCTACACGCCAGGTGCCAACTGGTCGATCAGCGGTGGCGACCGCTCGCCGCTTGCCGGACAGGTGATCTGCTACACGGCGTCGGTCAGCGGTGGTGGCTCGGTCGGCATCGACTTCAACCCCAACTACTCGCCGGCCCCGCCGGCCGCTCGACTGATCAACTGACAGCCGCGACCTAGCCCTCCGCGGGTAGCCCTAGCTCTGGGGCCGCGCCTCGTAATCGAGCCCGCCGAGCGCCTCGTTGATCCACTCGATCGCCATCTCGCGCGTGTTCGGCCAGGCGTCGGCGCTTGAAGACTCGACACCCATGTCGATCGCCACACGTCCGCAGACGCGGAGAAGCCTCCGGATCAGGGGCGCAGCCTCGGGCACCGCGAACTCGATCTCTTCCAGCGAACGGGTCAGCATGAAGCACGCCGCGTTGAAGGTTTCGGCGTCGATTGCAGCCTCGCCGGCGAGCTTCTCCGCCACCCCCGCCCGCAAATTGGATGGGTCCATATGCCCGGTATTATTGGCCGAGAGGCTGGGTGCCAATGGATCTAACCGAACCTGTTCTGCTGACTCCTGAGGGGCTGGAGAAGCTCAAGCGCGACCTTGAGGTCGCGTTGAAGCGCCGGCTCGATGCCGGCGAGCGCCTGAAGGAGGCCTTCCAGCCTGGAGATATCGAGGACAACCCCGAGTATGAGCAGGCGAAGGAAGAGGTAGGTCTCCTCGACGGCCGCATCTACGAGCTGCAGGAGATGATCGGCCGCGCCGAGATCATCAAGGAATCGCATTCGAGCGTCGCCGGGCCGGGATCGACCGTCGATGTCGCCGACAACGACGGCGCCTCCGAGACGTATCACCTGGTGGGCGCTGTCGAGAGCGACCCGTCGGCGGGACGAATCTCGGTGGACTCGCCGGTCGGGCGGGCGCTGGTGGGAAAGAAGAAAGGTGACCGGATCACGGTCAGCGTGCCCGCGGGGAGCCTGACGCTGACGGTCAAGGCCGTCAGATAGACATTCGTTGTCCATAGGGACATCTGGTAGCCCGCCTGCGACTGAGCTGAATCCCGAAGGAATCGCCGACCGCACGACCGTCGGTGTGTTCTTCGGGCAGGCCGCGCGCTACGGCGAGCGCCCGCTGGTCCACCACCTCGTCGGCGAGCAGTGGAAGACGGAAACGTGGGCGGACATGAAGCGCTACGTGCTGGCCGTCGCATCCGCGCTGGTCGACGCCGGCCTGAAGCAGGGCG
>VBFW01000372.1 GCA_005880525.1 Chloroflexota bacterium
TCGCACGAGCGGGTCGCGGCGGAAGCGGCCACCGCGTGAAGCTGCGGCTCCCTCGGATCCTCGCCGACGAGGACGAGCTCGATCGGGAGCAGCCGCCCGCGCCGCCACGCGTCGAAGAGGCTGCGCACATCTTCCCGTCCGCGCCGCCATGGTCCTGGCTCGCTTCGGTGGCCGCGGTCGCGCTCATCCCGAGGCTCGGCTACCTCTTCTTTGTCGCCGATCCGGAAAACGCCGGGGACGGCTTCACCGATGCGTACCACCACTGGCAGATCGCTTACCTCACCAAAGAGATCGGGCTCGCGCACGGCCCGCGGCTGTGGGACCTGCGGGGATGGGAGTACTACTGGGGCCTGCTGCATCCGGCGCTGATGAGCGCTGTTTTCTTCATCACCGGCTCGCCTGACATCGTGCTCGCCCGCCTGGTGAGCGTCGTGTTCGGCACGCTGACGGTGGTCCTGGTCTTCCTTCTGTGCCATCGCTACTGGGGCACGCAGGTGGCGGTTGCGTCTGCGGCCTTCGCCGCGCTCGCGCCCGCTGCAGTATTCAACGACACGGCGGGCATGCCCGAGCCGGTGGCCGTTGCGCTGGTGCTGTTTGGCATCTGGCTGACGCCGCGCCGAGGGTTCTGGGGAGGCGTCGCGTGGGGGCTCGCGGCAATGGCGCGCGTCGAGGCGTGGCTGTTCGGCGCAGGCCTCGTGATCGCGTACGTGCTTGGCCGGCGGTCGCGCGCGCTTTGGCTTGTCGCGGGGTGGCTGCTGACGATGGGGCTCTACATGAAGTTCATGTGGGACCAGACCGGCAACCCGATCTACCCGTTCTACTGGAGCTTTCTGTTCGTTGGATTCGGCGCCTTCAACTCGGCGCCGGTAGTGACCACGGCGCAGCAATCGCTGGGGCCGTTGATGGCGGCGGCCACCCTGGCTTCCGTCGCCGGCGTGGCCTGGTCGTTGTGGAAGCGCCCGGCCTCATACCTGCTGCTCGTTTACGGCTTCGGCTATTCGGCGTACAGCTTCGCGACCTACCTGATCGTCGACGCCTGGAAGGAGCGCCGCTTCGAGCTTCCGATGGACTTCGCCGCGATCCTGGTGGCGGTCGCGCTGTTCAAAGCGCTGCCACGCCGCCTGCCTAGCTTGCGTCTGGTTCCCATCGGCGTCGCGGTTGGCGCGGTGCTGCTCATGCAGGTCTGGTGGGCTCCTATCCAGTCCGCTTATGCGGCCACCGAGCCGACCTATCGGGATCACGTAGGGCTCGGCATCCTGATCGGCTCCGTCTACAACCGCGCCGAGTACCGCGGCGGCGTGATCGCGGTCCCCGGCGACGAGCCGACGCTCGTCTACACGATGGTCAAGTACGGCGGCGTGCCCGGGGATCGGATCACGAGCGAGTTCTACGACCCGTTCTACTACCTGCCGGCCGGTTACCACTACGCCGACCACAAGGACACGGCCGGCCGCCTCATCGAGTGCTGGCTTGCGAGCACCCACACGAGGCTGCTGCTGATCCCTCCGAGCAGCGACTTCAATCACTCGGTGCCCGACTACCTGGCGTTCATGGCGGACCATCCCGACTGGCTCTCCGACACTCGCGCCGGCCTGGGCCATGCACTGCAGCTGATTGCCGTCCATGTGCCCGCCACCGGCGGGCGGTGCTCGAGCTAGGCGGCCGAGGCGGCCCAGCGCACGAGGTCGCGCAATCCCTGGTCGAATAGGACCGCCTCCGGCGTTGTAGATCTCGCCGCGCGCGTCGTCGATGCGTTCGATCACCAGCTCATATAGCCGCGAGAGGTCGCGAGCATCCAGCAGGTCGCGGACCTGCGTGCCGTCGCCGTAGATCGTCAGCGGCCTGTCCTTGAGGATCGAGTGCACGAAATGCGCGACCCAGCCCTGGTCCTCTGTGCCGTACTGGTGCGCGCCGTAGATGCAGCTCTGCCGCAGCACGACAGTGTTCATGTGGAAGCAGCGCGCGTAGTCGCGCACGTACTGGTCGGCCGCGCCCTTGCTGCACCCGTATGGGCTGTGGAAGTCGATGGGCTGCGTCTCTTTACAGGCGACGTTGTTTTTCGGCAGCTGGCCGTACACCTTGTTCGTCGATGCGAAGACGAATGCCGCCTTTGGGCTGTTCAGGCGCGTGGCCTCGAGGAGGTTGAGCGTGCCGCGCGCATTGATCTCGAAATCCGCGATCGGATCCACAAGCGATGTGGTCACGGCCACCTGGCCCGCCAGGTGCACGATCGCGTCCTGGCCTTCCAAATGAGCGTCGAGGCCTGCGTAGTGGCGGAGGTCGTGTTCCACGAACTCGACGCTGGCGCCGTGGTTTTCCTGCAGCCATGCGAGGTTGCGGTCGGTGCCGGCGCGGCTGAGGTTGTCGAGCACCGTCACGTGCCAGCCCTGGCCGGCCATGTGCGCGGCGGCGTTCACTCCGAGGAAGCCGGCGCCTCCGCTGATGAGCACTCGACGCGCCATGAGGGGCCCTACCTTAGCCGGTCGCGAACCCTCTCAGGTACGCGATGGCGACAATCCAGGAAGCTCCTGCCAGGATCACGGCTTCGCGGCGCTTGGTGCCGTTCTGCGCGTAGAGGAACACCCCTGGCAGAAAGAGGACCGCGAACGCGCCGTACACGACGTGCAGCAGCGCGGCCGGGCGCTGGCCGGCTATGAACACCCCCAGGCCGGCGAGGCCCTGCACCGCGGTGAGCCCGGCCATGATGAGAAAGCTCGATCGGAACCCGCCGCTAACGGCGTCGCGGCGGAAGTACAGGTACGCGCCCCAAATGCCCAGCACCACGGCGAACGCGACGAGCGCGCGTGCGCCGACCTGGTGCACAAAAAGCAGCGCGTCCGTCATGCAGGGGAGGCGGCGACGCGCTGCCGGAAGTAGTCGACGGTGGAGGAGAGACCCTCCTCCAGCGACACAGCCGGCTGCCATCCCAGCTCCCGCTGGGCGCGGGTGTTGTCCAGCGCGATGCGGTACACGTCGCCCTTGCGGCGCGGACCATGCGATGGCTGCTCTTTGTAGTCGGTGAGGATGGCGAGCTTGCGGAACAGCTCGTTGACGGTGACGTCGACGCCGCTGCTGACGTGGTAGGTGCCGTTGGATCCTCGGTCGAGGGCGGCGAGGTTCGCGGTGGCGGCGTCGCCGACATAGAGCATGTCGCGCGACTGCTCGCCGTCTCCGTCGATGGTCATGGGCTTGCCGGCGATCATCCGGCTGGCGAAGATCGCGATCACGCGGCCCTCCTCGCTCTGGAAGTCCTGGCGCGGGCCGTAGATGTTCGCGTAACGCAGCACCGTGTACTCGAGCCCGAAAGTGCGCTTGAAGGTGCCGAGGTACTGCTCGAAGCAGAATTTGCTGGTGCCGTACGGCGACAGCGGCCGCACCGGATGGTCCTCGTCACACGGCACGATGTCCGGCTCGCCGTAGAGCGCGCCGCCGGTGGAGATAAAGATGAGCTTCCGCACGCCGTTGTCGACTGAGGCTTTCAGCAGGTTTATCCCTCCTATGAGGTTCACCTGCGCGTCAAACGCCGGGTCGGCGACCGACTTCGGCACCTCGGCCTGCGCGGCGTGGTGGTTGACGACCTCGGGCTTGAACGACGACACGACCGCAGCGATCTCGGCCGGATCGCGCAGATCGAGTCGGTGCATCTGCGCGTCACGATTGAGGTTGTGCTCGTTCCCTGTGGCGAGGTTGTCGACGACGGCGACCTCGTGCCCGGCCGCGAGGTAGGCATCGACGACGTGCGATCCGATGAAACCT
>VBFW01000180.1 GCA_005880525.1 Chloroflexota bacterium
TCGAGCGCGTGGCCTCTGATTTCGAGGCGATCGATTATCCGAACGCGCAGGACTACGGCACGTGGCTTCGCACCGGCGAGTTTCCGAGCCGGTGACGATCAGCGAGGTCGCGGACTAGGCTTCGTTCTCAGGCTCTGTGACCGCGATCGCGCCGGCGCGAATCTGCTCTCGCAACCGCTGACGTGTGAACCGGCCCACGAAAAGAGGCACGAACTGCGGAACTTTCGAGCCCGCGAGACGAGCAAGTGACTCGCTCGCGAGCGCATCGATCGATTCTTCGGGCACGAGCCCGCGGAAGTCGTGCTTGATGTTGCGGACCTCTGCTTCAACGTGCTTCAGAACCTTGGGGTCGAACGAAACACTCATCACGGCCTCCCTGAACAACCGATGAGGTCAGGCCCTGGTCCGCTGGCCGACGCAAAGATCCTATGGGATGCACGAATTCTTAACCTTGGGTTAACAAATGGCTGGGCGACTCCAATTGACATTTGTACAAATGGCTGCTTGAATAAGCTCTGATGACGGCGACAGCTCGACGTGCCACCGAGGAAGTCGCCTGGCACGCCCTCTCCGACGGCAATCGTCGGCGCATCCTCGCGCTCGTCCGCGATGAACCGCGGGCGGTGGGTGAGGTCGCGGCGAGGCTTGGCCTGTCGCAGCAGATCGCGTCGCACCACCTGCGCGTCCTGCATGGTGCGGGACTGGTCGTTGAGCGTCGCGATCGGCAGCGCCACATGTTCGTGGTCAGCACCGACGGGCTGGCGGCGGTCCGTGATTTCCTCGCTGACTTCTGGCCGGCGCAGCTGCATTCGTTGAAGCGCGCGGCGGAGTCAGCCGCAAGAAGGCCAAAGAGCCGGCGGCGCAGTGCCTGACTTCGCGACCTCCATCGAGATCGAGGCACCGATCGAGATCGTCTTCGAGCATCTCGTCAAAGCGGATCGCATGACGAGCTGGATGGGGCAGCACGCGACGCTCGATGCGGTGCCAGGCGGCGAGTTCTCGGTCGACATCAACGGCTACCTGGTGCGGGGCGAGTACGTCGAGGTCGAGCGCCCGCGTCGCGTTGTCGTGTCGTGGGGCATGGCCGGCGTTGCGGACCTGCCGCCGGGCTCTTCACGCGTCGAGTTCGTCCTCACGCCGACCCCTCGGGGGACGACCGTCAACCTTCGACACACGAACCTGCCCGATTCGCGCTCAAAGGGCCACGCGACCGGGTGGGCCAACTACATCGACCGGCTGGCCGCGGCGGCGCGCGGCATCGATCCCGGCCCGGACACCTGGAGACCGGTCACCACATGAAGGAGAAGGACATGGGAGCCGCCATCACCGAGACAGCGACGCTCGTCCGCGCCTACTACGGCAGCTGGCAGAACGGGATCGCCACGTTCGACAAGAAAAGGCTGAGCGAGATCCTGGCCGAGGATCTGGACTTCGAGGGTTCGATCGCGGGCAAGCGCCGCGGCGCAGCGGGTTTCCTGATTGGCCTGCAGCGATTTGTCGAGGGCCTCAAGTCGCCCATCCACGTGCAGGAGCAGGTGGAGGCCGGCGACCTGGCGGCGGTGCTTTACGACGCCGAGATCCCTGGTGGATCCATGCGGTTCGCGGAGTTCTTCCGCGTCGAGCACGGCCGCATCTCGTCAATCAAGCTGCTCTACGACGCGGCCCAGTACCGCGCCCTGGGAGGTCGCTGAAGCAGCCTTCCGCGCTCCGGTACCATGCCCGTCGCTATAAGAACGCTGGAGGTCGACGGGCGCCGGGCGCTGACTTCGAGTGCCTTCCGGGAGTTTCAGAAGGACCGGCTGGCGTTTCTGATGCGCTGTGCCGAAACGGCGGATGTGGTCCACGTCCGCCTTGGCGCTGAAGACGTTCTGGTCGTCAGCCGCCCCGAGCTCGCCACCGAGGTGATGCTCACTCGCCGCGCCGACTTCAGCAAGGCTTACCTCACGAGCATCATGCCGCCGTTGCTGGCGGGCAGCCTTCTGCTCGCCGACAGTGACAGCTGGCTGCACCAGCGCAAGCTGATGCTGCCTGCCTTCCACAAGGAGCGCCTCGACACCTATGCAGCGGTGATGGCCGAGGAATCCGAGCGCGCGATCGCAACATGGCAGCCAGGTCAGCGACGCGACATCCACTCGGAAATGATGCGGTTGACCCTCCAGATCGTCACCCGCAGCTTGTTCGGCCTCGACTTCTCGCATGGCGTGGAGGCGACCGAGCGGCTGATCGATGCGCTGATGGACGAGGTCAACAGCCGCATCGCAAGCCCGTTCCGGTTCCGCTACCCGCTTCCGACCTTTCGCACGCTGCGCCTGTACCGCGCGATGAAGGAGCTCGACGAGATCGCGTACACCGCCATCCGGGAGCGGCGGCGGCATCCCCAGGAAGACCTCATGTCGATGCTCGTCGGCGCCACCGATGAGGACGGCACACCAATGACCGACCGCGAGGTTCGCGACGCGTGCCTGGCCGTGTTCTTCGCCGGCCACGAGACCACCGCGTGCCTGCTGTCGTGGACGTGGTACGTGCTCGCCGGCCGCGAGGACATCGTGCAGAAGCTCCTTGCCGAGCTCGCCGGAGCCAAATCGGCGCCGCCGGCCGAGCTGATCGAGCGCCTGCCCTACATGCAGAACGTGCTCAATGAGGCCCTGCGTCTGTACCCGCCCGCGTACGCGTTCGGACGGCGCGCCGTGCGTGACACGAGGGTCGGCGACGATGAGGTCAAGGCCGGGCAGACCGTGGTCATGAGTCCCTGGGCCATGCATCGCGATGCCCGCTTCTGGGATGAGCCGGAAAAATTCACGCCCGACCGGTGGCAGAACAACCTCGCGGCCCGCCTGCCCAAGTTCACATTCTTCCCGTTCAGCAGCGGGCCGCGCCGCTGCGTGGGCAGCTCGTTCGCGATGCTCGAGGCGACGATCGCCATCGCGACCATCCTGCCTCGATTCAAGCTCAGCTCGCCTCCGTCGGTGGTCGAGCCGGCGCCTTCGATCACGCTGCGCCCGGGCGGCGGAATGCCCATGACCATCTCGCGACGAAAGAGTCTTAACTAGCTTTTACCCGGCGTCCCGATCCGCGAAGATTGGCGCGGCATGCTGCCGCCAGAGCATCTCGTCCCGCTGTTCCTCATCGCCGGGGGGATAGCGGTCGTGCTGGTGGCGACCAGGCTTCGGCGCGGCCCATGGGTCGAGCAGGGGGCCAAGGTGATCGCAGTGGCCGTCGTCCTGGCCGAATTTGCGTGGTGGGTCCTGGCCATCGCCCAGGACAGGTGGTCGCTCCAGTACAACCTGCCGCTGCACCTCTGCGAGGTGGGCTGCTTCGTGCTTGCGGCCGCCTTGTGGTGGCGCATCCCGTTCGCCTTCGAGGTGGCTTACTTCTGGGGTCTTGGCGGCACTCTGCCCGGCCTCTTCACGCCGAGCATCCCCGGACACTTCCCGGACGCCGTGTACTTCCAGTACTACGCGGAGCACGGCCTCGTGGTGCTCGGGGCGCTCTACCTGGTCGTGGCCCTCGGCATGCGTCCGGCACGAGGCGCGGTGCTGAGGGTGTTCACGGCCACGGTCATCTATGCAGTCGCTGTCTGGTTCGTGGACCTTGCGACCAACGGCAACTACCTCTTCCTGCGATACCTGCCGCCGACCAAGACCGCGCTGGACTACATGGGCCCATGGCCGTGGTACCTCATTACCGGGACCGTGCTGGCGATCATCGTCATGAACGCGCTGTACATGCCGTTCGCACGCTCGGCCGCTCCTGCGCAGCAGCGCGCCGGATAGCCTTTCACCCGGGCGGTAAGCTGTTCGCCCAAAGGAGGGAAGGGTGACCAAGCAGCGCTGGATCCTGGCCGCGGCGGTTCTCGGCTCAGGCATCGTGTTCCTGGATTCGACGGTCGTCAACGTGGCCCTGCCGCGCATCGGGCGCGACCTGCCGCGTTTGTTCCTCGGCGTCCTCGAAGGTCAGTCGTACGTCTACAACGCGTACCTGCTGACCCTGAGCGCCTTGCTCATCCTCGCCGGCGCGCTCACCGACTACTACGGCCGCAAGCGGATGTTCATATACGGTCTGGTCGGGTTCGGCCTCACCTCGGCGCTTTGCGGCCTGGCGACCAACATGGAGATGCTCGTCCTCTTCCGGGTCCTCCAGGGCGCGGCCGGGGCAATGCTGGTGCCGGGCTCGCTGGCGCTGCTGACCGCGAACTTCTCAGGCGAGGAGCAGGGCCGCGCGTTCGGCACCTGGGCCGGCGCCTCGGGCGCGACCACCATCCTCGGCCCGGTGATCGGAGGCCTGCTCGTCGACACCATCTCCTGGCGCGCCGCCTTCCTTATTAATGTGCCGCTGGTGCTCCTCGCCGGCTGGGCGACATGGAAGCACGTGCCGGAGAGCCGCGACGACGAGGCGTCGCCCCAGTTCGACTGGCTGGGCGCCGGGATCGTGGCGCTCGCAGTCGGCGGCCTCGCGTTCGGGGCGATCTACGGCCAGCAGCGCGAGTGGAAGGATCCCATCGGCTACGTCGTGCTGGCGCTCGGCGTCCTCGCGACCGCGGCGCTTCCCTTCTGGATGCGGAACGCTCGCCATCCCCTGATCCCGCTCGACCTGTTCCGGTCGCGCAACTTCACGGTGACGAACATCTCGACCCTCGTCATCTACGGGTCGCTCTACGTCGTTTTCTACTATCTCGGCCTGTTCCAGCAGGGCACGCTTGGGTACACCGCCGCCGCGGCGGGAGCGGCAGGCATCCCGGGCACGCTGTTTCTGATCTTCTTCTCGCCCCGGTTCGGAAGTCTTGCCGCGAAGTACGGTCCGCGGATCTTCATGGCGGTGGGGCCCGCAATCATGGCTCTGGGCGTGCTGTGGTTCGCGCGCGTCCCATCGTCGAGCACGCCGTGGAAGCTCGACCCGGCCAACCCGAGCACCTTTGCGCCACCCCTGGCGTACTTCACCGACTTCCTGCCCGGCGCGGTGATCTTCGGCCTTGGGATCATGATCATGGTCGCGCCCCTGACGACTGCACTGATGACGTCGGTGCCCGTGCGGCGCTCAGGCCTGGGCTCCGCGATCAACAACGCGATCTCGCGCGTGGGCCCGCAGCTCGCCGGCGCTCTCATCTTCATCTTCCTGACCGCGTCCTTCTATTCGTACCTCGCGCCACGGCTCACCGGGTTCGACGTCTACTCGGCCACATTCCGCAGCAACGTCAGCCCGCTGAACACCCCCGCCGACCCCCACCTCATCGCCGTGGTGCGCGAAGCCTCGACCTCCTCGTTTCACCTCGCCATGCTCATCGGCGTCGTCCTTTTGCTGGCGGGCGCAATCGTTAACGCGGTCGGAATTCGCAACGCGCAGGCCAAGAAAGCCGACGTTGCGGTCGAAAGCGGCACCGCCGGCGAAGTCGCAGCCGCCAGGGAGTAGAGAGATATGGACGTGCGCGCCGAGGTCGTCGACATCCTGGCGGGCTTTTCACTTTTCGCCGACCTCACGACGCCAGAGCTCGAGAACCTGGTCGACACGTTCGATGAGCAGGTGTTCAGCGAGGGTGAACGAGTCGTCCGTCAGGGCCTGTCGAGCGCCAGCTTCTACGTGATCCTCGACGGCGCGGCGACGATTCGGGTGGACGGCAAGGATCGCGCGACGCTGCGCCCCGGCGACTTCTTCGGCGAGATCTCCTGCCTGCTGGGCGAGGCTCCGGTCGCCGACATCGTGGCCCAGAAGCAGCTACGTTGCCTGGTCCTGCCCGGCGAGTCGCTCGAGCGTTTTCTCGTCGGCCATCCGCGCGTGCTCTTCCGGCTGCTGCAGGGCGAGGCGCGCAAGGTGCGCACCACCACGAGATGGCTGACCTGACGGACAAGCCCTTTCCGCCCGGCCGTTATCCGCTGGTCGTGGTGGGCAGCGGGCCGGGCGCGATGCAGCTCACTTACTGCCTGGGCCGGCTGGGCCTCGACCATGCTGTGCTGAGCGCCGACGATGCGCCAGGCGGCATGTTCCGCCGCTGGCCGATCTTCCAGCGGATGCTCAGCTGGACGAAGCCGTTCGCCAACCACGAGAAGGCGACTCGCGCATACGAGCGCTTCGACTGGAACAGCCTGCTGTCCGACGACGAACAGCTGCGGGCGATCATGCCGACCGTCATGGACGGCACCTCGTACTTCCCGTCGCGGCCGGAGATGGAGAAAGGCCTCGCCACCTTCGCGCAGAGGGCCGGGCTGCGCATTCGCCACGGCGTCCGCTGGGAGAGCACCCGCGCTGACGGCAAGGACTTCGTGCTCACGACGTCCGACGGCGAGTACATCGCGCCGGCGGTCGTCTTCGCCGTCGGAGTTGCGCAGCCGTGGCGGCCCAATGTGCTGGCGCTGGAAGGCGTGCAGCAGTACGGAGAGCTGCGGCCGGCTGAGACGTACGCGGACCGCCGCATATTCATCGTGGGCAAGCAGAACTCCGGGTTCGAGATCGCCACCGGCCTGCTGCCATGGGCGCGGCAGATCGTGCTCGCCTCGCCGAGCCCGACCAGGCTGTCAGTGGACACGCGCTCGCTGGTCGGCGTGCGCGCGCGTTATGTCCAGCCATATGAAGACTGGGCGCTCGCCGGCGGGGTCGTGATCCTGGACGCGTCGATCGAGTCGGTCGAAAAGACGGGTGCGACATATCGGGTCCACACCAAGAGCCCCACCGACAGCAGCACGCTCGTCTTCGAGGTCGACGACGTCATCGCCGCAACAGGTTTCGTCGCGCCGCTGCGCGACCTGCCTCAGCATGGCGTTTCCGTCTTCGGCCAGAGCCGGCTGCCCGCGCAGACGCCGTACTGGGAAAGCGCGACCCTGCCCGGGGTGTACTTTGCCGGAACGTTGATGCAGGCGTCGCTCGGCTTGAAGAGGCACGGCATCCCGAGCAACTCGGGCGCCGTGCAGGGCTACCGCTACAACGCGCGCGTCCTCGCTCGCCACCTCGCCGAGTCGCGCTTCGGCGTCACGCTCGAAAGACCCGCGGTGAATGCCGGCGACGTCGTCTCGCTCCTGCTCGATGAGGTGACGCGCGGCCCCGAGGTGTGGCACCAGCGCTCATACCTCGCGCGCGTGGTGAAAGTCGGCGGCGACGGCATGGTCGACGCCGGCATCGAGCCGCTGGCGCATTTCGTCGACGATGACTCCGGCCCGGACGCGGCGGCCATCACTCTCGAGTCGAACGGCAGGGACGATCCGTATCCGGCTGTGTACGTGCGATCGAAAGGCTCGGTCAAGGAGTACCTCCTGCCGCCGCATCCCCTGCTTGATTTCACCGGCGACCAGTACCGGAAGGAGCTGAGCGACCGCCTCCAGCCGCTGCTCGGCTCGGCGCTCACGAGGTCGGCGTCGTGACGGCCCTGCCCAGCGGCACGGTCACGTTTCTCTTCACCGACATCGAGGGCTCGACCAAGCTCATGCAGGAGCTGGGCGACAAGTACGTCCAGGCCCAGGTGGACCACCACGCCATCCTGCGCAAGGCCTTCCAGAGCCGGAAAGGCGCCGAGCTGAGGACCGAAGGCGACTCGTTCTTCTGCGTCTTCCAGAGCGCGCTCGACGCATGCGGCGCAGCCGCCGACGCCCAGCGCGGCTTCGCGACGCACAAATGGCCGGAGGGCGGCGCCATCCGCGTGCGCATCGGTCTGCACACGGGC
>VBFW01000374.1 GCA_005880525.1 Chloroflexota bacterium
TCAACGTTGGCTTCGGCATCCTCGAGATCGCGATCCCTGTGCTCGTGCTGACTCGGCTTCACCAGGGGCCCGCGGCCGTCGGGTTCTTGTGGGGCCTGTTGGGAGTTGGCGGTCTGGCTGCGACGCTGGTTGCCGGACGGATCAAGACCGAAGGCCGCGAGAGACAGCTGATGCTGGGCTCGATCCTGGTCCAGGCCGTCGCGTTGATAGCGCTGCCGTTCGCCCAGGCCTACTGGGTCGTGGCCGTAGTCATGTTCGTTTCCGGCGTATCGAGCGGACCCTTTGACATCAGCATGTTCACGCTGCGCCAGCGTCGCACCGCCCCGGCATGGTTCGGGCGCGCGTTCGCGGTGTCGATGTCGCTCAACTTTGTCGGTACGCCAATCGGCTCGGCGCTTGCCGGTCCGCTGATCGGGGTATCGCTGAACGTGGCCCTGTGGGCCGCTGTGGCCTTTGCCCTGGTCGCGGGCGTGTTTCCACTCCTGACGATTCCACAGGTCGAAGAGGAGCCGGCCGCTAGCCCCCGATCAGCCCGCTCGACACCAAGCTGACGAGACCTGCTAGCACGTTGAGGACGACGCCGATGCCTCCGCCAATCACGGCGCCGCGTGTCATCGCGCGGACTCCGTAAATGATCCCGAAGATCGGCAGGATGTAGAAGTAGACGACAGTCCCGCCCGTGACCATGACGGTCACGATCGGCACGACGATTCCGATGACACCCACGATGATCGAGCTGCGGGCCGCGATGATCTGCGCCCCGATGCTCAGACCGCCGGCGGCGGCGATCATCGGCATTCCCGGCGGAATCTGGCCCTGGTAGCCAGGCTGGGGTGGCGGGGCATATCCCGGGGGCGCCTGGGCGGGAGGGGGAGCCGGCGGCGGCGCATAGCCTGGCGGCGGTGGTGGCAGGTTGCTGGGCGGTAGGTCAGACATGCGAGCAATCCTAATCGGCCGGCCCGGAATTCAGACCCTCCCCACCCTGGGGGGAGGGTAGGTGGGGATGTTGACCCGGCCCTAACCCGATTAGTGCCGCGCGGCTATGCCTAAGAAGGCGATGCCGACGCCGAAGACGACGATCAAGATCAGCGCGATCACGCCCAGCGCGATCAGGACCAGGTGGACGATCCCGATGATCATGCCCGCGGTGGCCATGCCCATCCCTTGCTCGCCCGTCTGCTTGATCTGGTTGCGGGCCATGTAGCCGGTGATGACGGCGACCAGGGCCACCGTGAAACCGCCCACGCCCGGGATGATGTGCGCGAAGAAGGACCCGACACCGGCCACCAGGCTGATGATCGCCAGCGAGTTAGTCTGACCGGCCACCCCAACGCCCTGGGGCTGCAGGCCGGGCGTGTGAGGAACTGCCGTTGACGGCGCTGTCTGCTGGCCGACGATCTGCGTTTGCGGCGTGGCCGGTGGAGGCGGCGGAACGTCGCTCGGCGGCATACTCACGAGGGCAGTCTAATCCCGCTTCCTACAATCCTTCACGGTGGCGACTCAGCAGGAAGAGGCGATCAGACAGCGCCTGCGCGCGGTGCCGGACGAGCCCGGCGTGTACCTGTTCCGCGACGGTCGCGCGCAGGTCATATACGTCGGCAAGGCTCTGCGCCTGCGCGACCGCCTGCGCCAGTACTTCACGCCTGGGTACGCGCAGACCGCGCGCGTCGACGAGATGGTGCGGCGCATCTACGACTTCGAGTTTGTGCAGTGCGCCAACGAGGTCGAGGCGCTGGTCCTCGAGTGCAACCTCATCAAGAACTACCGGCCGCGCTTCAACATCCGTCTGAAGGACGACAAGAACTACCTCTACCTGAAGCTTCCTGTAACCGAGCAGTACCCGCGCGTCCACTATTCGCGTCGCGTGCAGAACGACGGTGCGCTTTATTTCGGCCCTTACACATCAGCGCAGTCGCTTCGCGGAACTGTGAAATCGATCCGCCAGCTGCTGCCGTTTCGAACCTGCTCGGATGAGATCTTCAAGCAGGGCAAGGTTTGCCTCGACTTCCACATCCGGCGCTGTCCTGGACCTTGTGAGAAACGCATCAGCCCCGATGACTACAAGGCGCGCATCCGTGAGGTGGCGCTGTTCATGGAAGGACGCTCCGACGTTGTCGTGAGGACCTGATTGCCTACGCGCGCAAGGGCAACGACGTGTTCGTCGAGGTTGCCTACGTGCGCCAGGGCAAGATGGTCGGCCACGACGGCCACCCGCTGGATGGAGCAGGCGACGCCGGCGAGTCGGAGCTGCTGCGGAGCTTTCTTCTTCAGTACTACACGAGCGCAACCCACGTGCCCCGCAGCGTGATCGTGCCGGGACCGGTCGACGATCCGGACCTCATGCGCGACTGGCTAACGCAGCGGCGCGGTGGGCCGGTGAGCATCGATGTGCCGCAGCGCGGTCGCAGGCGCGCGCTGGTGACGCAGCTCGCCGAGACGGCGGCTCAGGAGCTCGAGCAGCTTCGCATCCAGGCCGACTACGACCGCAGCCGCACCGAGCCGATGCTGGCGGCGCTTGCCGAGGCACTCGACCTGGAGCAGCCGCCGAAACGCATCGAGTGCTACGACATCTCCAACATCCAGGGCGACTCAGCGGTCGGTGCGATGGTGGTGTTCGAAGAGGGCCGGCCGCGCCACGACCACTACAGGCACTTCCGCATCAAGTACGTGCCTGGCCCCAACGACTTCGCGATGCTGCAGGAGGTTCTGAAGCGCCGCCTGGAGAGACTCGAGTCATCGCTCCGCCGTGAGGATGCGGACGCCGCCGGCGACAGGTCCTTCACGAGCCGTCCTGACCTGATCCTCATCGACGGCGGCAAGGGGCAGCTTGGAGCGGCGTTGGAGGTGCTCGAGGAGGCGGGCTTCGCCGACATCCCAACGTTCGCGCTGGCCAAGGAGCGCGAGGAGATCTTCGCGCCTGGCCGGGCGGAGCCGATCGTGCAGGAGCACAACTCGCCAGGCATGTTCCTGGTCCAGCGCATCCGCGACGAGGCGCATCGCTTCGCGATCACCCATCACCGCAAGGTGCGATCGCGCAAGGCGCTGTCATCGCCGCTTGACTCCATCGAAGGCATCGGACCGGCGCGCAAGCGCGCGTTGCTGCGGCAGTTCGGGTCGGTGCAAGCGATCCGCGAAGCGCCGGTGGAGGACATCGTCGCGGTCGGTGTCCCGGAGAAGCTGGCGCGGCGGTTGAAGGAGACCCTATGACGCTCGTTGTCCTGGGGGCTTCGACACCCGACGACCTCGACCAC
>VBFW01000181.1 GCA_005880525.1 Chloroflexota bacterium
CGAGATCTCGGCGCTGCTCAGGCCCGGACAGTTCCCGGTTGTCGGCAGGTATCGGCCCCAGAAGTCTGGCATGCCTAGCGCCCAGGCGACCTGAGGAAGCTGCCCGCTGCCCCCCTCGGGGTCATCGGTGAGCGCCTTGCACGAATCGACGCCCCACATGTATCCAGTCGGCTTCACAAGCTCTGACGTGGCTTGAGGCTCGATGGTCGAGCCTGACCCCGTTGCCCTGCGCATTACGGAGCCCAGCGGTCCGTTACCCGAAGGTGCGGGCTGGTTGGCAGAGATGAATGCTCGAAACGAAGGAGTCGCACCGCTGTGAACTGTGTATGACGCGTTGCACGTGCCCGCGTTGCAGGGCTGGCCGACCTGCAAGCCCGAATCAGTCTTGATGTAGATGCTGAACACGGTCTGACTGAGGTCAGCGTTAGCGATCGCGGTGAGCGACACTGTGCCGCCTTTTGCAATCGCGGCGAGCCGTACACCGAGCCACGTGCCGTTGACGGTGCCGGACGTCGGGCTCACCGACACGGTGCCGGCGTGGCTGGCGGGCGACTGCGCCACCAACGCAGCCGCGATCGTACGCGTGCCGGCGGTCGGCTCGACCAGAGCGGTGCTGCACGTTGTGCCTTCGCTGCAGAAGGTCAGCCTCTGGCCGCTCGTGGCGTCGCGAAGCTCGATGCGGTAGCCGATCTTGGCGACGTTCTCAGTGGCGGACGCGGTGAAGGTGATCGGCTTTCCAGGCGGGACGATCGACGGGTGACTGGCCGCGATGCTCACCCCGAGCCAGCGGACATCGACGAGACTCGACGACGACGAGGCCCCGCCTGACGGTAGCTTCTGGCCGGGAGTCATCACATACGCGGCGAACGAGTGCCGCCCGGCCTTGCCCGTGTACGCGACGGTGCAGACGGCCGCCTGCGTGCAGGCGCCGACCAGGTTGCGGTTGGTGACATCGAAGATCTCGATCGCCCAGGGAGTGCCGGTGACGCTCGGCGTCGCGTTCGCGACCAACAGGGTCGTCGTCCCAGACGCGAGCACAGAGCTGTCAGCGCTCAACGTGACAGTAGGAAGCACTGGCTGGAGGCGCACTGGAGCGCCGCCTGCGGTGATCGCGGGAGCAGCCTCGGTGCTGCAGGCACCAGGAGCGAGCAGCGGCTTGTCGCCGTCGGCAGGACAGGCGTCGAGGCCTGCGGGCACAGCCGAGATGCCAGCCTGAGGGGCGGCGGCCGCGTGCGTGCACGCCGCGCCCGCGCCAGAGTTGGGACAAGGCGCGGCGCCGCTTGGCACCTCGATGCGCTCGATGAGCTTGCTTTGCGCTACCGGCGCCGGGCTGGGCGCGATGACGCCTAGCAGAGCGGACGCCATCACGGCGGTTGGCGTGTTGCGCGAGGACATCGGCACCGCGCCCGTGATCGCCGCGAGCGCGACCATCTGTGACGCGACCGAGATGAACGCCATCAGCACAGCGGCGACGGTTTGCGGCTTTCGGCCGCGCTTGGATGCGCGATTGGTCGGCTGCAAGTGGGCCCTTCCTCCGGGTGCTCACCCCCCATGGCAAGCACAGATTTGCTCGGAGGAAAGTTAGCGGCGCACTGCCAGCCTCCCGGCCATAGCCGGGTTAATTAGGTTGAACTTCTGTCAAAAGCCCCGGATCCCGCCGGATTTGCCTCGTTAGGCGCTGATCTCGTGCCAGTGGCGGCGGTTGGCGAGCCAGCGCTGCAGGAACTTCTCCGAGAAGCTGGTCGCCTCTCCAGCGTGCATCGGGAGCAGGAGCTCGGCTGCGAACTCGCGGCTCACCCCGGGCAGCGCCCGCTCTGCGGCGGCCTTCCCGCTGACCGTCGAGCCGAGGCGGCGCTGCACCGCACGCGTGAGCAGGTCCTCCATCATCATCTCGACCACGAGCGCGGCATCGCCAAGCGAGTCGGGCTTGCTGCGACGCTGCTTCCTGCGTTCGGGTCCCAGCACAGGCGTGTCGCTGAGGGCGAGCGGTCTCGGCTGACCCCCGACCACCGTCACAGTTGCGATCCATCCGCCAAGCGCCAGGCGGTGCACCGAGTACGACGCCTCGTTGAGGTCGGTACGCAGGGTCGCTCCCGAATGGTCGGCGACAAACGACCGCGCCCACTGCTCGAACGCCGTCACCGACGTCTCGTCCTGGATGTCAGGAACCTCCGCGGCGAAACCGAGCCGGCCAAACTGCTTCCGCAGCGTGGCGGTGAGCTCTCTCGCAGCGGCCACTTCCCCTTTCCGATCTTCGCGTTTGCGCACCGCGTACTCGCGGATCGCATCGATAGTCGTTAAGACCGCAATCCAGTCGGGAAATGCGACGGGCACGCCGTTCACGGCCATCGTGAGGTCCGATGGACGGGCGAGTCGATACATGAAGACGTCACCGGCGGGCTCGACGTTGAGAACACCCGCGGCGCTCAGCGCGTCCAGCGCCTGATTGCAGCCGTGCGTTCCGAACGCCGCGTTCTGCGCGATCTCGGCCGCGGACTTCGGTTCCTCGGGCTCGGCCAGCATCAGCTTCAGCACCTCAGCCCGCGCTCCACCTCCGACGAGCGCCCGAAGCCGAAGCTGGAGGAGGGCGGGGCGCTTCAGGTCAGGCCATTCACCAGGCGCGATATGCGCCGTGTGACCGGAGCGCTTGTTCCGTTTCTTCGAGCTGGCGGCCTCGCCGGTGGGGCCGAGGAAAGCATGGAGTGAGTCGCGTGTCGCGGGGCAGAAGCGCGGCGACAGGTTGCGCAGCCTGACGATCGATATCCACGAGGAATTGAGCGAGCACCAGCGCGTCGTTCTGGCGACGAACGCGTCATCCGCGCGGGCCAGAGAGGCTGTGAAGATGATGAGCGGCTCGAGATCGATGGCCTGCCAGTCGTGACGGTACTGGCTGCCGCCGACGCCCAACTCGGCCCACAAGCTCTTGGCGAGCTCCAGGGCTAGGGTCGTGATCTCGTCGCTGAAGGTCACGGCATATGGCTCCCCTTGCGGTTGTGCGCATGGGCCCAATCAGTCCGCTGCCGCGCGCCCTAACTGAGAGAACGTGCGCTGGAGCCGAGCTACCGAGGCTCAGGCTCCTACGGAGCGGTGCTGCCGGCTCCGAGCACGTTGCCGTACATCACACCGAGCACGAGAAGGCCGACCAGCGACACGAGCACCAGCAGCGACGCCCGGGTGCAAGCGTCGAACAGGCCGGACTCGTCGCCTACCTGGGCATCGACCGGGTTGAAGCAGCGCTGAACCACCCGAGCCCTCCAGGCGAGGGCCAGCACAATCGCCAGGATGATGAGCAGGATCGGCATGTTTTGGCGGCCAGGACGCTGAGCGGGGCAGCATCCTAGCCATTGGGTTAACGCTCGATCGAGGGCGATCTAACCGGTGCATCGGCGACCAATACTCGACCCAGCGAACGCGTTGTTCTTTCGTGGTGGCCACGCGATGAACGACGCAGTCGTATCGGAAGTCCTGATCGCGCTGTTCGCTGGCATGGTGGGCCTCGCGATCATGCGGCGCGGGACCCCGAGGGCTGTCGAGCTCGTGCTGTGGGTCGGCCTGATCTGGGTTTGCGTCCTGGGGGTCACCAGCACGCATGACAAACAGGTGCGCGAGCTGACGTCGGCCGCCGCCTGGGGGACGCGGTCGGCTGGCAGCCGCGCGTGCGGCTTCGCGACTGGATGGAGATGCCGCGGCCGGCCAAGCCGCAGCCGGTCCGGGCGCCGGCCGCATCGGGCGTGGACGAGCTCAACGCGAGATTCAACAGGTGGGCGCCTCTGGCGACAGCAGGTGCCCTCATGCGGCTGACGCTGGTCTTGATCTGGTCGCTCGATGTGATGCTGCCCGCGGCAGCACGCGGACTGCGCGACGCGGCATTCGCCGCCAACGGCGCGCGCCGGCGCGTCGCAGACAGCGCCAAGGTCGTGGACATGCAGACACTCACCACCAGGGCCGCGAGCGTTCGCGGCTGGGCCGGTGGTGCGTTGAACGAGGTCGCGTCGGCGCCTCAGTTCAACTGGATGAGCGGCTACGACGCTGTGCCGCCGCTTATGGATGGGGGGATCGAGGACGATGAAGCACAAGAGCGGGATAGGCGAGACAGACTGGCCTCGTAGGGCCCGGGGCGGCAGGCGCCGCGCCACAGCAGAGCATGCGATCCGACGGCAAAGGCTGTGGGGTCCCCTCGGCTGGCTGATTCGCATCTTCCTTCTGATCGCGATCTCGGTGCCGAGCCTCATCGTCACGTCGCCGACATACGCCTCGTACGCAAGCAAGATGCCCAACATCGACGCGGTGGCGACGGACGTGCCGGGCGACACGCTGATCTACGCGGCCGACGGCACGACGCTGCTGGCCGATCTGCACCCGCCGGGCTACCAGCATTACTACGAGCCGCTCTCGGCCATGGGTACGTACCTGCCAGAGGCGACGATCGCGATCGAAGACCGCAACTTCTTCTCCGAACCCGGCGTGGATCCAGCCGGCATCGCGCGCGCTGCCCTGGTCGACTGGAAGTCACACGGAACGGTGCAGGGCGCGTCGACGATCACGCAGCAGCTGGTGAAGATCCGGCTCGTCGGTGACGAGCACACCATCGACCGCAAGCTGCGCGAGGCGCTGCTTTCGTTCGAGATCGAGCAGCGATATTCAAAGGAACAGATCCTCGACATGTACCTCAACGCGGTGTTCTATGGGAACAGCGCGGCAGGCAGCGCCGCTGCCTCGCAGATCTTCTTCCACAAGAAAACCGCCGACCTCACGCTGGGCGAGGCCGCGATGCTCGCGGGACTCGTGCGCGGTCCGACGTATTACAGCCCGCTGCACGACTGGAACCGCGCTAAGGCACGCCAGAAAGAGGTTCTGAGCGCGATGGTTCGCGACGACAAGATCACTCAGGTCGAGGCCGACAAGGCCTACGCCGAGGACCTGAGACCGCCGGTGCACATGTTCCTGCCGGTGAACCAGGTCGTAGCCCCGGGATTCGTCAGCTACGTGACCGGCCAGCTGATCCAGAAGTACGGCAAAGACATGACTTACAGCGGCAGCCTTACCGTGGTCACGACGCTGAACCTGAAGCTGCAGCAGATCGGGCAGAGCGCCATCTCCGGAACGCAACACAGCATCGCGTGGCGCCGGGTGCAGCAGGGCGCGCTCGTGGCAATCGATCCTACGTCAGGGGCCATCATCGCCATGGTCTCGTCGGCCGTGCAGAACGCCAACGGTGGTCAGTACAACCTGGCCGTATGGCCGCCGAGGAACCCCGGCTCCTCGATGAAGATCTACACGTACACGACCGCGATCGCGAGCGGCCGCTACACGATGACGACGCCGATCGCCGACACGCCGATCGCGTACCTCGACGGATCCACCTGGTGGAAGCCGAGGAACTACGACGGGCGTTGGCACGGGACGCTTCAGCTGCAGCAGTGCATGGGTAACTCGCTGAACATCCCAGCGGTCAAGGTCGAGCTGGGTGTCGGCACGCAGAACGTGGTGAACATGGCGCGCAACATGGGGGCGCCGCCGTGGACGCAGCACGCGAACGGCTCTTACACGAACGACGATCCGCTCAACACGTACGGACCGTCGTTGACGCTCGGGGGCTACGGTGAGACGCCGCTGCAGATGGCGACGGGCGCATCGGTCCTCGCGGCGCAAGGCGTGCTGCACCAGCCGTTCGCGATCCAGAGCATCGGGCAGGATGGCAAGAACATCTACACGCACGAGGACAGCAGCAAGCAGGTCCTCGACCCGAAGGTCGCTTTCATCATGGGCCAGATCATGTCCAACGACCGCAACCACGCCCTTATCTTCGGTATGGGCACGATCCTCAACGTGCGGGGCTTCCACGTGGCGGTGAAGACCGGAACGTCGGACAGTTTCGCGGACGCCTGGACCGTCGGTTACACCCCGAGGATCGCGGTCGCTGTGTGGATGGGCAACCCGGACTGGCGGATCAAGATGACGCAGGGTTCGGACAGCTTCTACGTCGCGGTTCCCGCGTGGCACTCGTTCCTGGCCAGCGCACTGCCCACGCTTGGGGCGGACGTCTGGTACCAGCCGCCGGCCGGCCTGGTCAACGTGCGGGGCAACTGGTACCTCCCTGGCACGCAGCCGAAGCGCTGATCTTTGACGCCACGGATCAGGTACGACAAGAGCGGGAGGCAGCTGCCCGACACCGGGCACGGGTGCGGATGCGGTTTGTGCGAGGACTCAGGGGCGCCGCGCTACGAGCGGCGGCAGGACGCGGCGGAGCGCAGCGGCGGGGCGTGGAGCTCTTTTCGGCGAGAGGTGTTCCGGCTTATTCGGGGTCTGGTGCCAACGCGACGTTCTGAAACGGTGTAGGGGTTCTGAGATCGCGTAACGATTAGTTGAACATCCCCGCCCCTGATCCCTCCCCACCAGTGGGGAGGGTGCCCTTGCGTTATCTAATCTGCTATCGCCAGACCGCGCTCTGGTCGTGGTTTTTCGTCGTCGAGCTGGATGCCGTACGACTGGCTTAGCATCCCGCGCAGCCTCTGCTTGGCGATCGCCAATCGCGACGCTACCGTGCGCTCGGGAATGCCGAGAGCTTGCGCGATGGCCCGGTTGGTGTAGCCGTGGTAGTGGCGCAGCACGATGGCCGCCGCCTGCTTCGGCGGCAGCTTGGCCAGCGCCTCCGCGAGGTCGCGCCGCTCGATCTGGTCCTGTGGGTCCGGCGGTCCCTCCGGCCGGCCCATGCGCCGGATGACCTCGCCGACCTCCCGCAGCTTCATCTTGCGGCGGTACGAAACCGCGGCGTTGATCGCGATGCGGTGAAGTCGGCCTCGTTTCCAGGCTCGTATGCGCTGGCTACGTCGGTCGCAGTCGTCGTCTCTGCGGCTTCGGCCTTTGTAGTTCGCTGTGCCATTTGGTACCCCCCTTGAGCTCCGATTCCGATCCCGCTGATCGGCCCTTTCCTGCCCTCTAATTTCCTTCACTGCGGTGAGTTCGGTCACCGTACGGCCGGGCGGTTTTTGACTAGCACAGGTGCGGTAGTCCCAATTCGAGTAAGGACATCGCACCCAAACGTTCCCCTAGCGTGACTCGCCCCAGATTTGGCGCGCATAGCTCATGAGCGAAGCCAGCGACGTTCTGGGAGCGCTTGCGAGCGGGCTTGCGGCGGACACTGCCCAGAGCGGCAAGAAGGCGCTCGAGATCCTTCGTGCGAGATCTCCTGAGATCTTCGAGCTGAGTGAGCAGACCGGGGAGGACCTGGTCGCCACAGCGGCCTCTTTCATCGACGTCTTGCTCGCATCGCTTCGCGTCGATGAGGAGCTTCCTTGGAACGAGTACGACCAACGAGCCCGCGCGCACGGCCGTCTTCGCGCCGCGCAGGGCGTGCCGCTCGAGTCGCTCATCGAGGTACTGGCCGTGTACCGGCGTGCAACGCTCGGGCTGGTGATCCAACCGCTGGAAGGCAAGCCGCGCAGCGACGAGGTGCTCGCCCTTGCGCAGAGCCGGCTGGAGAGCGTGATCGAGCGACTCACATCGAGCATCGCGCGTGGCTACCTCGATCATCTCGATGAGGAGCACCGCATTCGCGAAAACGAGCTGTACGGCCTGGCTGCGATCGCCGCGGTGATGGGCCGCTCGCTCGACATCAACGACACCGCGGAGGTCGCGCTCGCGGAGACGCTCGCCGCCTTCGGTCTCGACGGCGGCGCCATCTGGTTGCGTGAGCGCGCGAGCCACAGGCTCGTGCACACCATCGGCCTCGAGCCCGATGAGATGGACGACTACCTCGCGCGGATGGGGCCGGACGTCAAGGCAGCGGTCTCTGCGGTCGGTCGCTCTGAGTCACGAGTGGACGGCGTGGCGGCACACGACGGATGGAATGCGCTGCGCGCACAGCTTCGAGTCGGTGGGCGTGCGGTAGGCATGATGTCGGTCGGCACGCGGCGAGATCGGGTCTTCGGCGCCTCGGAGCTGCTGATGATGGCCGCGGTCGCGGATCAGATCGCGATCGCGCTCGACCGTGCCCGCAAGTTCTCCAGCGAGGCGCGCACCGACCACCTCACCGGACTGGCCAACCGCCGCGAGTTCGAGCGCGCAATCGAGCGCGAGGTGGCTCTTGCAGAGCGGCACGACCGCCAGATCACCGTGATGATGATCGACGTCGACAACTTGAAGAAGATCAACGACCGCCACGGGCACAGCGCAGGCGACGGTGCGCTCAAGTTGGTGGCGCAGGAGCTGCAGCGCGTGATGCGAGCCTCCGATGTCTGCGGCAGGATCGGTGGCGACGAGTTTGCGGTCGCCATGCCGGAGACCGACTCGCACCAGGCGGAAGAGGTCGCCCGCCGGCTCCGAGATTCGATCCGGGCCATGAACCTCGGCGCGCGGTCAACGAACACGGTCGAGGTCAGCGTTGGGCTCGGCGCCTGGCGGCCCGGGATGGACTGGCAAGCGCTGGTCCAGGTCGCCGACCTGGCGCTGTACGAGGACAAGCGGCATCGTAAAGAGGTCAGGCGCTGGTCCAGCGCCGAGCGGAAAAGCCCGCCGATCAGGCTCGGAGGAGGGACGGGCCGCCGGCGCGCAGTGGGCGGCTAAGTCGTCCCCACCCCTGTCGTCCCCACCCCTGATCCCTCCCCACTAGGTGGGGAGGGTGCCTTTGCGTAATTACTAATCCAGGAGGGCGAGCTCTCTCGCCTTGACGATCGCCTGGACCTTGGAGTGCACGCCAAGCTTCGCACCCAGGCTGCGGATGTGGGTGCGCACTGTCGCGTAGCTGATCCCGAGCTTGCCGGCGATCTCGCGGCTCGACACGCCGTCCGCCATTAGGCGCAGCACCTCTTTCTCTCGCGCGGTCAGGCTCTCCCGCTGGCTCTCTGACTGCCGGCGGCGGTTGAGCAGCGTGGCAACCGTACTCGGCGTGATGAGGTTGCCTCCTGACGCGACGGTCCGGATCGCGTCGACGACCTCGCTTGCGGCCTTGGATTTGTGAATGAAGCCGCTTGCGCCTGACTCCAGAGCGGCGAACCGCGCGACGTCGCTGTCCTCACGCGTGAGGAAGATGTGCTTGGCCTGCGGCGCCACGCGACGGATCGCCGCGGCTGCATCCGCTCCGGTGCCGTCGGTAAGCCGAAAGTCGAGCAGCACGACGTCAGGCTGCAGCTCCGCCGCTCGATCCGCCGACTCGGCAACCGAGCCTGCATGACCGACCACCGTCATGTCGCGCTGCGTGTTGAGCAGCGCGCTCAGGCCGTCCGCCACCACCTGGTGGTCCTCGACGATCAGGACGCGTGTTTGCTTGTCCGGCGTCACCTGGGTAACGGTACCCAGAACTCGACGATCGTACCGGCGCCGGGTTCGCTTCTGATCTTGCCCCAGCCCCCCGCCAGCAGCGGCCTCTCACTGAGCGCGAGAAGTCCCAGATGCCCTGGGAGGCGGTCTCTTTCGGAGACGATGAAGCCCGTGCCGTTGTCGGTGATAGCGCCGTAGATGCCGTCATTCTCCGACTTCAG
The DNA here is from genome assembly GCA_005880525.1 of Chloroflexota bacterium. Classification (GTDB taxonomy): domain Bacteria; phylum Chloroflexota; class Dormibacteria; order Dormibacterales; family Dormibacteraceae; genus CF-118. The sequence goes on from VBFW01000181.1 coordinate 9,480, forward strand.
CTCCACCCGAACACGAGTGGCCTGTGCGTGCTTCTCGACATTCGTCAGCGCCTCGGAGACCTGGCGGTGCACGATGGATTTGATCTCATACGGGGGCTCATCGGGCAGCTCGACGGCGCATTCAGAGGTGATTCCGCTCTGCTGCAGCGCGGCCAGTCGCTGGCGGATCGTCGTCTCGAGGCCCCCAGTTGTGTCCAGGGACGGCGGCCGAACGTTCTGGAGCAGCTTGCGGAGGGACTCCTCGACCTCCTGAAGCAGGGTGTTGACCTCGTCGATCCCTGACTTCGCCTGGTCGTCGCCGGCCGATGCCGCGAGGCTCGCGAGCCGCATCTCCGCAGCGGTCAACTTCTGCAGCGCGTCATCGTGCAGGTCGGTGGCGAATCGCTTGCTGGCACGATCCACCGCTGTGGACAGGTTGCGCAGCAGCAGCTGCCGCGCCGAGTCGACCTGCTGAAGCCGCTCGACCGTCTCGCTGAGCTGAGCGTCGGCTTGCTTGAGCTGCCACACAAGGCCCGCGGCGATGCCGGTGATCTCCAGCATCCACGCGTCCTCTGAGGTGAATTCGGCGCCATTGATCGAGTCGTACGCGGCCACCACGCCGAGGCGCACATCGCCCGCGCGCCACGGCGCGCTCATCGCATTCGACACCTGCAGGACGTCGAGCACGCGGCGGTACCGCGGTGATTGGTTGGGGTCGCCGAGGGCTGCACGGAAGATGAGGTCCCGGTAGACCACCTGGCTGGTGAGGTCGGTTCCCTCGGGGTAGCAGGGCGCGGGATAAAGGCGCTTGATGAAGTCGTCGTCCACACCGTGCGCCCCCGGGATCGCCCTCAGCATGTGGTCGGATCCAAGCTGCCAGAAGAGCACCCTGGATGCGCCGACCAGGTCGGCCACCTTGGCGGTTAGCGAGCGGTAGAACGACTCCAGCGACGACCCTGCGCCGAGGCTCGCCGATATGACGCGAAGCACGTCGACGGCAAGCTGCTCTGAGCGCTCAGCCTGATGCGACGGCAGGAGGTCGAACTCCGAGCGGTCCGCGGTCTCCAACTTGTCTGACTCCTCCCCTGATGCGGGGAATTTTACTCTGAAACTTCACATCTGTGAACGAGGTTGTCGTCGAGTTGCCGGTACTGGGCCGTTCGACAGCGTTGTGGTAGCGAGGGGTCGCCACTGGCTGCTTCAGTGGCGCTCCCAACTCGGTACGAGGTGGGAAGAGGTGGGCGTGAACGGGTGGGGGACTTTCGGCTCACAACGGCACGACCTGAACGAGCTGGACAGGGTATTGAATCTACTCGCCCGGCCGGCGCCGCTCGGCAGCGGGGTGCCGCGCAGCGTGCGCAGCGAGCTCCGCGGACTTGGACTCGACCTGGGCCGTTCGGCCGAGCGCAAGGACCTGATCGAGCGAGTGTGGGGCCTCAAGCGGCCGCTGCTTCGGGAGCTGGGAGCCCCCGACGACCCGCTGCCGCCGTGCGCGTAAGCGAAGGGCTTCGCCGCCTAGGCGGCTGAGGCTTCGGTCGACGGCCGCAGCTCTGGCTGCGCCTTGGTCGTGCGGCCCGCCGCGAGCATCTTGCGGGTCGACTGGTAGCCGTGTTCGATGAGCTCAGCCGTGTGGCTGAAGTCGGCCGGCGACACCGCCATCGGCTCGAGCGGAGGGATGACGATGATCTCCGCCGCGTCCTTGTAAGCGGCGACCTCGGCCTCGAGCCGCTGCGCCACCATGCGCGCCAGGGCCTGCAGCGCCATGCCGAGTGCGTTCGTGGGCACTTCGTACAACCACGGGTAGCTGATGGGCAGCACGAAGATCCGGCTCGCACCCAGCCTGACCGCCGCGTCGATGGAGGTGTGGTTGGCCACGCCGCCATCAACGAGCTCGCGACGGCCGATGGTCACCGGAGGGAACACTCCGGGGATCGCGCAGCTCGCAAGAAGCGATGGCACCACCGGTCCGCTCGACAGGACGACGGCCTGTCCGCTCTTCAGCTCCGACGTGACCACGTGCACCGGCACGGCCGCGTTCTCGAGCCGCTCGTAAGGCAGGTTCCGTTCGAGGAGGTTGCGCAGCGCTGCATTCGAGAACAGGTGATTGGTCCTGCCGAGCAGGCCTGTGGCAGCGGTCCAACCGAGTGGGAACACGTCGTCGCGGCGGAGGCCGAGCCAGAGCTCTTCGAGCTTGGCGACGCCCTCAGTGCTCGGCCAGCCGGCGATCCACGCGGAGTTGATGGCGCCGACTGACGTTCCGACGAGAAAGTCGGGCTTGATGCCGGTCTCCAGGAGCGCCTTGAGCATTCCCACCTGGATGGCGCCAAGGCTGACCCCGCCCGAAAGCACGAACGCAACCTTGCGATCGGTGCCGAGCAAGCGCTGCAGCACGCCTCGCGACCGGTGTGGCTTGTGGCCGTTGCTTCCCATTAGTAAGCGATCCTATTTGAGAACGCTCAGGGCGGCGCGGCTGCTCTCGCACAAACGAGGTAACTGCGCATAATCAGTCGCGCGCGCGATCAATACTCGCGGCATAGCGTGCGTTTCAATTTCGATGGACGCTCGCAGACCTCTCTACATCGCACCGGCTCGTGTTCCGCTGCGACCCCTGGCCAAGCTGGCCGTGCGGGTCCTCGGCCCCGGGCCCCTGCGGCTGCGAATGATCCGGTACGTCCATGAGCTCGACCGCGAGCAGCCCGAGGAGAGAGCCAGGGCCGCCTAGGTCGTCCAGCCTCGGTACTTCACTTGAGGCATGCGTTTCTGATGCATATGGACTACTTCGACAGGTTCCTTGACGTTGAGCTGGCCCGGGTGCTGGATCCTGTGGTTCACACTCCCCCGCCTCGGCGTTCGAGGCACTGGCGAGACGGACGTAGTGGGCGTCTGCGCACCCTGAACGGAGGCGCGAAAGACGCCTCCCGGTCGATGCTGCCGCCCGAGCTGTTACCGGTTGCGGTGCCGTCGGCTGTCCGGGTGCCGGCGTCCACACCCTGAACCCTTCCTCCCCTCTCGTGAGGCCGGGCCGCAAGGTCCGGCCTCTTCCTTATATGTGGAGTGTCGTCACGGGGCGTTCACTATTCGCTTCGCCTTCAGCTCACCGGGCGGCAACGTCCCGACCGGCACAACCCGGCAGCTGATGCGCACCCCCAGAGCCTGGCGGAGGTCCGCTTCGAGCCGGTCGGTGGGAGCGTCGGCCTCAGCCATCTCGACCACCAGCACTACCTCGTCCATGTGCTTCACCGCGCGGCGTTCGAGGACGAACTCCCGCACCGCACTATGACGGCGGACGATGTCTTCGACCTGCGACGGGTAGAGGTTCACCCCGCGCACGGTGAACATGTCGTCGACGCGGCCTCGAATGCCCCCGACGACCTTCACGAACGAGCTGCCGCAAGAGCACTGTTCGCGCGAGAGGCTGACGTGGTCGCCGGTGCGATAGCGAAATAGAGGCGAACCCCAGCGTCCGAGGTTGGTGGCGACCAGCTCGCCCTCCAGCGCGGGCCGGCCCTTGGTGTCGACGACCTCGAAGATGAACTCGCTCTCGATCAGGTGGATGCCGTCCCGCTGCGTGCAGCTGTGGCCGGTCGGTCCCAGCTCGGTCATCCCGGTGTGATCGAAAGACACAGCCATGTACGCGGCTTCGATGGCCGAGCGCGTCGATGGGATGCTCGCGCCCGGCTCACCCGCGTGGATCGTGAGCCGGATATCAGAGGACGCGAGGTCCAGGTGCAGCTCCTGCGCCTTGTCGGCCATGCGCAGCGCGTAAGTGGGAGTGGCGAGCAGCACCGTCGCGCCGACGTCGCGCAGGTTGCGGATCCGCTGCTCAGTGGTCATCGCGCCGCCCGAGATGGCCATCGCGCCGAGTCGCTCGGCGCCACCGAAAGCCGACCAGAAGCCGATGAACGGACCGAACGAGAACGCGAAGAAGACGCGGTCGGCCGGCGTCACTCCCGCGGCCTGGTAGACGTGGTCGGCCCAGATGTGCAGCCACCAGGCCCATGACTGATGCGTGTCGAGCCAACGTAGCGGCTGGTCTCCGCTCGAGCCTGAGGTCTGGTGCAGCCGCGTGTAATCCTCGAGGGGGAAGGTAAGGTTGGTCCCGAACGGTGCGTTCGCGGCCTGGTCGGCCAGGAGCTCGGCTTTGGCCGTCATCGGCAGGCGCTCGAAGTCATCCCATCCGGTCACATCGTGCAGGCGTCCGCGCCAGAACGGGTTCGACTTCAACACCTGACGCAGCCCACCGCGCAGCTTCTCCAGCTGCAGCGCGCGAACCGCGTCCTCAGACGCTTGCGCGGTCTCCGATCTCAAGTGCGGTGTCGAGAATCTCGAAGCCTTCTTCGAGCTCAGCCTCGTTGATGCACAGAGGCGGGTTGGTCATGATCGTGTTCCACCGCACAAACGTGAACAGGCCCGCGTCGAGCAGCGCCTGCACGATCGCCTTCATCTCCGGCGATGTGCCGTTGAAGGGCGCCAGCGGCTCCATCGTCTTGCGGCTCCGCACCAGCTCGATGGCGCCAAAGAGGCCGATCGAACGCACAGCTCCGACGCACGGGTGCCGCTCCATCAACCGCTGGTGCTGGCGCGCGAGCACGGTCCCCATCCGCTTGGCGTTCCCGACCATATCGTCCTCTTCGTAGGCCTGGAGGGCGCCCAGCGCCGCGGCGCATCCGAGGGGATGGCTGTTGTAGGTGAGCCCGCCGAAGAAAACGTGGTCGTCGAAGTACTTCGCGATGCAGATCATCTGGATCCCGTGGCGGTCGCACAGCTCGCGCACGCCCTGGAGGTAGCCGTCGGGCGGGATCAGGACGCCGTTGGTGCCGGAAATCGGCTCGAGCAGGAATCCGGCGATCGTCTCGGGCCCCTCCAGCCGGATCGTCTCCTCGAGCTGGCGCAGCGCCGGCTGCGCATCATCCCAGCCGCGCTCGATGCCGTGGTACGGGTCGAGGACATGGATGACCCCGGTGCTGTGCTCGTTTGGCCAGCGCCGCGGATCGCCGGTGGCCTGGACGGCGCTGCCGGTTGACCCGTGGTATGAGCGATAGCGGGCCAGGATCTTCGGCCGGCCTGTGACCGCGCGGGCCATCTTGATCGCGTTCTCGTTGGCGTCGG
>VBFW01000182.1 GCA_005880525.1 Chloroflexota bacterium
GTCGAGGAGCTGCCGGAGCAGCAGCGCATGGCGCTAGTGCTCAAGTTCCAGGAAGACATGAGGATCGAGGACATCGCGGTCGCCATGGGCAAGACACCCGGGGCGGTGAAGCTTCTCATCCACCGTGGCGTGACCCGCCTCCGCGATGCGGCCGGCGCGCTGAGGCCAGTCGATTGAGCGGGCAGCACATCGACCCCGAGCTGAACGACGTCCTCCAGGACCCTGAGCTCCTGCGCCTCGCGGGCATGCTGAGCCAGGCGGAGACGCAGGCCCCGCCGCTCGACGACGCTTTCAAGTCCGCGCTGCGGCGCCAGCTGATGGACGTCGCGTGGCGCTCGGCTGAAGGCAAGGACTCGTGGTGGCGGCAGTGGCTGTCCCCGCCGCGGCTGTCGTGGGTAGGGGCCGCCGCCGTCGTAGTGATGATCGCGTCGGTCGTCATCTACACGGCCGCGCAGCCTCCCGGCGGCTTCAACGAGATCATCATCCAGAGCCCGCAGGCGGACCAGTCGGCGGTCGCGCTGCGGCAGCCGATTCTCGTTTCCTTCAACCAGCCGATGGACCATCCGTCCACGGAGAAGGCCGTGCAGATCACGCCCGCGACCAACGTCACCTTCGCCTGGAACGGCGACGCCAAGATGTTCATCCAGCCGGTCAGCGGCGACCTGGCGCCGAACACCCAATACCAGGTCACGATCGGGCCCGGCGCTCTCACCAAGACCCAGCAGTCGCTCGCCGCGCCGACGACGATCACCTTCGTCACCCAGCCGTCGACGCCGCCGGCGCCGACCCCTTCACCGTCGCCGAAGCCGAACACCTCCCTGCTGACCAACGTGCAGCAGCTCGCGAACATCGGCGACGGCATCCAGTACTCGCCTCAATGGTCGGCGGACTCGGGAACCGTTTACTTCGTGACCAGCGCGGGCGCGCTGGAGTCGGTGCAGGCGAAAGGCGGTTCAGCATCGACGCTCGTGACGGACGGAGCATCCCTGCCCGCGATCTCGCCGGCCGGAGATCGTCTCGCCTACGTCCGCAGCGGCAAGATCTTCATCATCGCGCTGCCGTCAGGGTCCTCGGTCGCCGAGATAGACAGCGCCGCAACAGCCGTGACCTGGGTGAACGACAAGCTCTACTGGGGCAGCGGCGCCGGCATCTTCACGCTCGGCGACAGCGGACCGGTGCAGCTGTCGCACAGCCCTGACTCGTCCGGCGGGGTCATCTCCATCGCGCCTGATGGCAAGCATGCGGCGTTCCAGAGCGGGAACACGCTGCTGCTGCTCGAAGTCGCCACTGGTCACACGGTGCCGCTGGGTGGTGTCGGTGCACCGACGACATTCCAGGGCTGGTCGCCCAACGGCCAGCGCGTCGTGTACGGAAACGTCATCGCCGACCTGCACGGCAAGACCGTGTACAAGCTGCCGGAGGGCGACGTCAGCTGGTCGGCCAACAACGTGATCCTTCTCGGGTCGGACACGGGCATTCTGTCGATCCGGCCTGACGGCACAGACCTCACCAAGCTCGCGGACGGCACGTTCCACGCGCCGGCTTGGGCGCCGGACTCGAGCACCTTCGTATACGTGCGAGGCGACACGCTCCGAGCAGCGACGGCCCCGGCGGCCAGGCCGCAGCCCTCGCCGACCGCGCAGGCGTCGGCGACCGTCAACGCTTTCATGCGCGCGCGGCAGAGCAACGAGCCGGACACCGCGCGGGGCTACCTCGACGACTCTGGCAAAGCCGCGTACGGCTCGGGCAACCCCGCGCTCATCCCGAACAGCGATCTGCAGTTCAAGCGCTTCTACATCCTGATTCCTGATCGACGGCGTGTCAGCCAGCGCGCAGCGCGACCTCGGCAAGGGCCCGGAGGTCGTCTCTGTGAAGGTCACCGATACCGAGGTCATCGTCACGTTCGACAGCGACCTGCTTCCGAACAGCATTGGCGGCGTCATCCTGCAGGACTCGACCGGCGCCGCGGTCCAGGTCACGCCTGACTACAAAGACAGGACATTGACGTTCAGCGGCTTGCAGCTGCAGCCGGGCGTGCACTACCGCGTTATCGTCCAGACCTCGGTTCAGGACGTGGGCAACCGGCACCCGGCCGCCGAGTACGACCTGGAGTTCGTCGGGCCGGCCGCGGACCCGACATCCGGCGGTTCCACGCCACCGCCCCAGCCGAGCCCGTCACCGGCGCCGGCGGCCTCGCCGGTCCCCAGCCCGACTCCCAGCCCGGGCTAAGAGGCTCCGCGGAGAACGCTCGGCGAGAGATTCGGCGATCCAGGGGCCACTCCCGCGACTGCGTCGCGGGGACCCCAGCGGAAAGCTCCGAGCAGCGGAGCGAGTGCATTGGAGAATTGCGTGAGCGAGCAGCGCAGGAGCTGAACCCGCAGATTGGCCGCATGGGCGCCGAAGATCCGCCGAGGGATTCTCCGTCGGAGCCTCATATCAGCTTTAGGGCGCGGGCGGCGCGCGCCAGCGACGTCACCGACGTCGAGTGCCCGATGTCACCAGAAAGCGCGGCCTCGAGCGCTTCCTGAAGCGGCAGCCGCATGACCTCCATGTCCTGCTCGTACGCCTCGCGGTTCTGCTTCGACTCGGTCAATCCATCGGCCAGATACATGTGGGCGGTACCGGTCAGGATGGCGGCGCCATGCGCGACTCCGAGCGACGTCAAGCGCTCGGCCCGGAAGCCCGTCTCCTCTTCGAGCTCGCGCAGCGCGCCCTGCATCGGATCCTCGCCGCGCGTGAGCGTGCCGGCAGGGACCTCCCACGACGACGCGTCCCAAGCGTGGCGCCACTGGCGCACGAGCAGCGTGTCGCCGTTCTCGAAGTGCGGCACAACGAAAACCGAGTCCGGGTTGACAACGACGACGTAAGGCACCTCTTCGCCCGAGGGCAACCGGATCATGTCGTCCCGCACCGCGAACTGGCCTTTGCGCCCGACCTCTTTTTGTGTGAGCACCTCGAATGGCCGCCCGGAAGTCGGGTGCGACAGCTTGCTCACCCTAGGGGTCCCCGCGAACTCACGGCGAAGCCTCTGAGTTCGTGGGGTCCGAGGACTGCCTCACGATCGCGCCCACAGCGGCGGCCGCTGCGGCGACGTGGCGCGGGTCCGGCCCGTAGTCGAAGGGCGATTCCTCAGCCGCCAGCGCCTTCGCCTGCTCCACAAGCTCCGGATGGTCCTCGATGAAGCGCGTGCTGAGATTGCCTGCACGGAAGTCAGGGCTTTCGAGGATCGCGCGGTGATACGGAATGGTCGTCGCGGGACCGGCGACCACGAACTCGCGCAGCGCCCGTCCCGCGCGCGCGATCGCCTCGGCGCGGTCGGCGCCATGCACGATGAGCTTGGCCACCAGGGAGTCGTAATTCGGCGGAACGTCGGAGCCAGGGCCGAATCCCGAGTCGATGCGAACGCCAGGTCCCGCGGGCGCCACCCAGCGGTTGATGCGCCTCGGGTTGGGCAGGAACTTGCGCGTCGGGTCTTCCGCGTTGATGCGCATCTCGATCGCGTGCCCGGTCCACGTGACGTCGCCCTGCTTGAAGCCGAGCTCCATCCCCGACGCAACGCGGATCTGCTCCTTCACGAGGTCGACGCCCGTCACGGCCTCCGTGATCGGATGCTCCACCTGCAGCCGAGCGTTCACCTCGAGGAAGAAGAACTCCCCCTCGCTGAACATGAACTCGACAGTCCCGGCGTTCACGTAGCCGGCCGCCGTGACCGCGCGGATTGCCGCGGCGCCCATCGCCGCGCGCGTCTCCGGGGTCAGGGCGGGCGATGGCGTCTCCTCCATGATCTTCTGATGCCGGCGCTGGATCGAGCACTCGCGCTCGCCCAGGTGGACGGCGTTGCCGTGCTTGTCGCAGATGACCTGGATCTCGACGTGCCGAGGCCTGCGAATGTAGCGCTCGAGGTAGACAGTCGGGTCGCCGAACGCCGATCGCGCAGCCTGGTGGCTGCTCTCCACCGCGGCCACGAGCTCGTGCTCCGACTCGACGACCTTCATGCCGATGCCGCCGCCGCCACCTGACGGCTTGACCATGATCGGAAAGCCAAGCTTGCTCGCCGCCGCGATGGCGCTCGAGGCGTCGGTAACCGCTCCGCTGCCTTCAGTCACCGGCACGCCGTTCTCGGCGGCGAGCTGGCGAGCGGCGAGCTTGGAGCCGAGAGCCCGCATCGCGGCTGCGGGCGGGCCGATGAACTCGATGCCCACGGCGGTGCACGCGTCGGGAAACGCCGGCTTCTCGGAGAGGAATCCGTAGCCGGGGTGGATCGCCTCGGCGCCGCAGTCATGCGCCGTCTTCACGATGCGATCGAGCTGCAGGTACGACTCGGTGGGCGCCGCGCCGCCGATGTGGTGAGCCTCGTCGGCGTAGCGGACATGGATGGCGTTGCGGTCGGCGTCGGAGTACACCGCCGCGGTGGCGATGCCCATCTCGCGGCACGCGCGCATCACGCGGATCGCGATCTCGCCGCGGTTGGCGACGAGGATCTTCTTGAAGAGCTTGGGCTTCGAGATCATCCGATCGCGAGCAGCGGCTGGTTGGGTCCTACGACCTCGCCTTCCTTGACGTAGATGTTCTGCACCCTGCCCGCGACGGTGGTGACGATGTCGTTCTGCATCTTCATCGCCTCGAGCACCGCGACCACGTCGCCGAGCTTCACGTCGTCGCCGGCCTTGATCGGGATCTTGACGATGAGCCCCTGCATCGGCGCGATCACGGTCCCCTCACCGCTTTTTGGCGCGGGCTTCGGCTGAGGCGAGGGCGCAGCTCCGGCCGTCGCGGCCGGCGTCACAGCCATGCCGGCGCCGGTGACTCGAACCTTGAACACCTCGCCCTCGACCTCGACCTCGAACTCCGCGGTGGACATGGGCGAAGGCGGTGGATCATCGGCGGGCGCCGGAGAAGGAGCCGCGGCTGGTGGGTCTGCGGCGACCGCCGCGGGAGCCGGCGCCTCGGTCTTCTTGGCTCGGCTCTTCTCATCGCCGCGCCGGTGATACGCCGGCGCTGCGTTCGGAAAGAGCAACTGGATGAGGACCGCGTCGTCGGTGGGCTCCTGGCCCATCTTCCTGACCTGCGCCCGGGCCATCTCCACCTGCGGCTCCAGGAGGTCCGCGGGCCGGATGGTGATGGGCTCCTCGCGCCCGAGCACGAGCCGCCGCAGCTCCGGATCCGCGGCCACCGGCGGCCGCCCGTAAAGACCCTGCAGGTAGTCCTTCAATTCCTGCGTCACCGTCGCGTAACGCTCGCCGCCGATCACGTTGTAGACCGCCTGAGTGGCGATCATCTGCCGCACGGGCGCCACGAGCGGCGGGTAGCCGAGCTCGAGGCGGACTCGATTGGCCTCATCGAGCACCTCGGAGATGCGAGCGCCGGCCTCGTGCGATCCGAGCTGCCGGTAGATGTCCTCGAGCATCAGCCCTGGCATGTGGTAGCGAAGGATGTCGGCGTCGATGCGATCCGCGACAGGGCTGATGTCGGCCTGGTGAGAGCGTTTCAGCGCTTCCAGCGCATTGTTCGCCTCCCACATGCGATCGAGGTCGAGCCCGGTGTCGTACTCGCCGCCCTGCAGCGCGGCGACGACGCTCTCGGCCGCCGGCTGCGACGTGCCCCACGCCAGCGGCGACATCGCGACGTCGAGAACATCGGCGCCGGCCTCGACCGCCGCCATGTAGGCCATCGGCGCCATGCCGCTGGAGCAGTGCGAGTGCACATCGACAGGGATCTTCACCGTCTGCTTCAGCGCGGCGACCAGCTCCCAGGTCGCCTGTGGGCTGAGCAAGCCGGAAGTGTCTTTGATGACGACCTCGTGGCAGCCCATGTTGGCGAGGCCTTTCGCGAGCGAGCACCAGCCTTCGATGTTGTGCGCCGGCGAGATCGCGTAGCAGAGCGCTCCCTGCACGCGCTTCTTCGCCTTCAGCACAGCTGCGATGGCGGTCTCCATGTTGCGAAGGTCGTTGAGCGGATCGAAAACGCGGAACACATCGACCCCGCAGCTGGCGGCGTGTTTGACGAATAGCTCGACTGTGTCGTCGGCGTAGTTGCGATTGGAGACCAGGTTCTGGCCGCGAATCAGCGCCTGGATCGGCGTGGCGGGGGTCGCCTTCGCGAGGTGCCTCAGGTATTCCCACGGGTCTTCGCCGCGGCGCACCTGCGTCTCGAACGTCGCGCCGCCGAAAGCCTCCATGGCCGTGAAGCCGACGCCGTCCATCATCGCGGCGATCGGCACGATCTCCTCGCCGGTCAGCGCGCCGCTGAGCAGCGACTGGTTGCCGTCGCGAAACGTCGTGTCGAGGAGGCGAAGTCCTGCCTTCTTTTTCCTCTTCATGGACCCGCGAGCGCCGTCCGCTTCTCGAGGTGGCGCTTCTGGACGGCGTCGTCGGTGACGCCGAGGATGCGCGCCGCCAGCCACGCCGCGTTCTTGGCTCCGGCCTCACCGATGGCGACGGTTGCGACAGGGATTCCGGCCGGCATCTGGACGATCGAGTACAGCGAGTCGACGCCACCGAGGTGCTGCGTCGGGACGGGCACGCCGATGACCGGCAAGTCGGTCCACGACGCCACCACGCCGGGAAGATGCGCGGCCCCGCCGGCCGCGGCGATGACGACCTTCAGTCCGCGCTCGCGCGCGCTCGTCGCCCACTCCATGACGCCCCGTGGATTGCGGTGCGCGGAGCAGACCTTGACCTCGTTTTCAATCCCCAGCTCGTCAAGGACTTTGACGCACGACTCCATGAGCGGCAGGTCGGATTTGGAGCCGAGGATGACGCCGACGACTGGACTCAAACAACCGCCTCCAGAGCGATGTCGGTGCGGAAGAAGGCTCCCTGGAATCGTACCTGCCGGGCCCCGGAGAGCGCCGTCTCGCGGGCTTCGGCCACGGTGTCGCCCAACGCGACGGCCGTCACCACGCGGCCGCCGTCGGTGACCAGGCCGCGCTCGCTATCGAAGCGCGTGCCGCCGTGGAAGACCAGCACGCCGCGCGGCATCTCTGCCAGGCCGCGGATGGGATAGCCGGTGCGAACGGCTGCGTCATCGGGGTAGTGCTCGGACGCGACGACCACGCCGACGCATGCGCGATTGCTCCAGCGCAGGTCGGGATGGTCCGCCAGCCCGCCCTTGGCCGCAGACAGCGCGAGCGCGACGAAGTCCGACTCGAGCCGGGGCAGCACGACCTGCGACTCGGGGTCGCCGAAGCGCGCGTTGAACTCGAGCGTGCGCGCGCCGTCCCTGGTCAGCATCACGCCGGCGTAGAGGACGCCTCGAAATTCGTTGCCGCTCGCGGCCATCGCTCGAACCGCCGGGCGCAGGACGTTGTTCACCACGTCGTCGACCACCTCGCCATCCACCGCCAGCGGCGGCGAGTAAGCGCCCATGCCGCCCGTGTTCGGCCCTGTGTCCCCGTCGCCCGCGCGCTTGAAATCGCGCGCCGGAGCCAGGGCGATCACCTCGGTGCCGTCGGTGATGCCGAGCACCGACAGCTCGGCACCTTCGAGCCGCTCCTCGACGACGACGGTCGCGCCGCTCTTGCCGAAGCGTCCCTCGACGAGCATCGCGTCGATGGCGGCGTCCGATTCATCAGCGCTGCCGCACACGATCACGCCCTTGCCCCGGGCGAGACCATCGGCCTTCACCGCCACGCGGCCGTCGCGCTCGCGCGCCCACGCCTTGGCCGGCGCAGGCGCGGTGAAGGTCTCGAAGTCCGCGGTCGGGATCCGCGCATCCCGCATCAACGACTTGGCGAAGGCCTTGCTCGTCTCGATGCGGCCCGCGGCGCGGTTGGGACCGAAGACGTTGAAGCCCGCGTCGCGCAGCGCGTCTCCGACGCCGGCATCGACGGCTGCCTCGGGACCCAGGATGACCAGGCCGAAGCGTTCCTGCTTGGCGAACTTGACGAGCTGCACCACGTCGGTCGAGGGAATGGGGACGTTGCGCGCCATGCCGCCCGTGCCGCCGTTGCCGGGCGCGCAGAAGACGCGCTCGACGAGGTCGGACTG
>VBFW01000375.1 GCA_005880525.1 Chloroflexota bacterium
AGAGCAGCGTGTTCTGCAGGATCGCGCGGGTCCGCCGCCAGGGTTTGGCCCTGGACCACTGGTTGAGGTCCGAGGTGGTCGTCGCGGTCAAGTTAGAGCGGTATGTTTCCGTGCTTGCGCGGCGGGCGTTCGATTGTTTTGCGCAGACAGAGCTCGAGGCCCCGCACCAGGGAGCGCCGGGTCTCGCGCGGCTCGATGACGTCGTCGATGTAGCCGCGCTCCGCGGCCACGTAAGGGTTGGCGAAGCGGGTCGTGTACTCGTTCACCAGCTGCTGCCGGCGGGCGGTCGGATCAGCCGCGCTGGAGAGATCGCGCTTGTAGATGATGTTGACCGCCGCGTCCGGACCCATCACCGCGATCTCCGCGGTCGGCCACGCGAGGTTCAGGTCCGCGCCCATCTGCTTGGGCGACATGACGCAGTACGCGCCGCCGTAGTCCTTGCGCGTGATGACGGTCAGCTTCGGCACAGTCGCCTCCGCGTACGCGTAGAGCAGCTTGGCGCCGTGGCGGATGATGCCGCCGTGCTCCTGGTCGCGGCCCGGCAGGTAGCCCGGCACGTCGACGAAGGAGATGATGGGGATCCCGAACGCGTCGCAGAACCGGATGAAGCGGGCTGCCTTGACCGAGGCGTTGATGTCGATGGCGCCCGCAAGGTGCTTTGGCTGGTTGCCGACGATGCCGACGACGTGGCCGCCGAGCCGGCCAAGTCCGACCACTATGTTCTTGGCGAAGAAGGGCTGCACCTCGAAGAATTCGCGGTTGTCGAGGACGCGAGCCACCAGCTCGCGCATGTCGTAAGGCTTGTTCGGCGCCTCGGGCACGATGGTCTGGAGCTCTGGGTCCGCGCGCTCGCTGTCGTCAGTGGTGGGGACGAAGGGCGGACGCTCGTTGTTGCTGGACGGCAGGTAGGACAGCAGGCGCCGCACGCCCGCGGCGCATTCATCCTCCGAGCGCGGCAGGAAGTGAGCCACGCCTGACGTGGCGTTGTGCACGTCACCGCCGCCGAGCTCGTCGAAGGACACCGCCTCGCCGGTGACCACGCGGATCACCTCGGGTCCGGTGATGAACATGTAGCCCTGTCCCGCGACGATGAAGATGAAGTCGGTGATCGCCGGCAAGTAGACGGCGCCACCGGTGCACGGGCCCGCGATGATGCTGATCTGCGGGATCACGCCGGACGAGCGAACGTTGCGGTAGAAGATGTCCGCGTAGCCGGCGAGCGCGACCACACCTTCCTGGATGCGCGCGCCACCCGAGTCGTTGATGCCGATGATCGGCACCCGGTTGCGCAGCGCGAGCTCCTGGACCTTGATGATCTTCTCGGCGGTGACCTCGCCCAGAGAGCCGCCGAACACCGTGGCGTCATAGGCATAAACCGCAACCGCGCGGCCGTCTATGTCGCCGAACCCGGCGACGACACCGTCCCCGGCGATGCGCCGATCCTCCATGCCGAAACCGTGCGAGCGATGAGTGGCGAACACGTCGAGCTCGACGAACGAGCCGTCGTCGACGAGCATCTCGACGCGCTCGCGCGCGGTTGCCCTGCCGGCGGCGCGCCGCTTGTTGGCGGCCTCGGTCTCCGCGTGCAGCGCCTGGTAGCGCCGCTTGCGGTACTGATTGATCTTCTGTTCCGAGACGCTGGCCGTCGCGCGCTCGGGCGCTTCGACGCCTTGCAGGTCGGGAAGCGTCCGGCGCACGGGGGTGAGTGATTTCGGCTTCCTGGCTGCCATAACTCGAATATGGTAGGCGCGCGTGCAAAGGTTCCGGTTGGCGGGTACCTCGCGGCAAGCCACGTCATCGCACCACCCGGCACGATCTACGCGTTCGTCAGCCCGCCACCGGTGGCTCTGCTTGCAATCCCGGTCGCGCTGTTGCCGAAAGACGTGGGGGTCCAGCTCTGGGCCGCCATCGACGCGGCGGCGCTGCTGGCCGGTCTTTTCATCCTCTATCGCATCGCGTGCAAACCGAGCAATCTCGCCGCACCCGTCTTCTGGGTCGTCGCGATGTACTTCCCGCCCGTGTTTGCCGACATCAGCGCCGGCCAGCGCGGTGGCGTCGCGCTGCTCGGCGCGATGGCATCCATCTGGTTCGAATCGCGACGGCCGTGGATCGCAGGAGCGCTCGGCGGACTCGCCTCGGCGCTGAAGTACTACCCCGCCGCCATGATCATCGGCCCGCGGCCGGAGCACCGCATCCGCTACGCGATCGCGCTCGGCGCAGCGCTGATCGTGGTCACGGCCGTGAGCTTCATACCGCTGGGCTTCGGCGGCGCTGTCTTTTACTACCAGCACGTCCTGCTCGCCTCGCTCGGCTCGCACAACGCCGACTGCGGATACGACTCGGTGCGCACGCTGTTCGATCGGGTGGTCGGCGGCGAGCCATACCTCCTGCCGAACCCGAGCGGTGGTGTCGTCAGCGTGTCGCTTCCGTGGCACATGCCCGGCCTCGCCGCGGCGCTGTCCTACGCGAGCTCGGCAGCATTCGCGGGCGCGGCCGTGTGGGCCGCCTGGCGCAGCAAGTGGAACGCGCCTTACGGCATGACGCTCGGCTTCTCGCTCGGGGCGCTTATCCCCAACGAGGTGTGGCCGTACCAGTGGCTGCCGCTGCTTCCGCTCCTTCTGCTCGTCGCCGTGCGCGCGATCGAGCAGCATCGCGTTACGACGCTCGTGCTGATGGGCGTGTTCCTGCTCGGGTTCTACCGGCCGCCGTGCGATCTGCCGTTTCCCAATGTCTGGACGCTCGCGGCGATCGCGATCTTCGTTCTGGGCGTGTGGGAAAATCGACTCTTCAGGACGGCTTGATCACATAGGAGTCGGGGGAATGGCGCTGAACTCTCAGGTCAGCTTCACGTGGGTCGGGCACGGCACCTGGAGGTCACGCAGCGCCAAAGGCAAAGAGCTCCTCATCGACCCCTGGGTCATGAACAACCCGGGCGCGCCGGCCAATATGAAGACGGTCGACAAATGCGACCTCATGCTGATCACGCACGGTCACTTCGACCACATCGGCGATGCGCTGGAGATCGCCAGGGCGACCAAGCCAAAGATCGTCACCAACTATGAGATCAGCGAGTGGATGGCCTCCAAGGGCATCGATCGCGACTCGCTGATCGGCGCCAGCACGGGCGGCACTGTCGACGTGGACGGGATCAAGGTCACGTTCGTGCACGCGGAGCATTCATGCGGCATCACCGACGGCGACCAGCTCGTGTACGGCGGCCTCGCGGCCGGGCTCGTGATCGAATTCGAGAACGGCTACAC
>VBFW01000371.1 GCA_005880525.1 Chloroflexota bacterium
GACCACGATCGGGACGCCGACCAGGAGCCCGACCACCGTCCAGGAGATCAGGATGCCGCTCGCGATGGCCAGCCATCGCGACCACGCGGCGCGGATGACGACGCCTATCAGCGCCGCCACCGCCAGACCGAAAAGCACCGCGAACGCGAAGGTGAGGATGAAGTCGACTGCAGTTCTGTCTGGCTGCAGGCCGGTGATCAGAAAGATGAGCATGAGCAAGCCTGTCAGCCCTACGTCGACGGCCAGGGCGACCACGAGCACGATGCGTAGACCTGGTGACGGCTTCGGAAAGGTGGAAGCTGTCGGATAGCCGCCGGGCGGCGGCATCTGATACGCCGGCGGAGGCGCGGAGACCGGTGCGGGCCTCGGCATGGCGGGCACAGCCGGGCGTGGCACCCACCGGACGCCGTCCCACCAGAACAGGCCGTCGGGCGAGAACTGGGGTGGCGGCGGCTGCTGCATCAGGGCGCTGATAAGTATTGATAGGACGCGAGATTTATCAATCCGGCGTTCGCTCCAGGAAGGCGCCGAACATCGGCGCCGTGAAACCTATCCGCGCGCGCTCCGGCCGGTAAACCAGCCCCTTGGCGATCAACGCGCTGATCGTGGGCTGGATCTCGTTGTTGCGCCGGCCCGACGCCTGCTGCAGCTGCTCGATGGTCGCGCTCTCGCCGAAGCCGGCGATGTTGCGCATGAGCTTGCGCTCGTTCGTTGAGGCGCGGACGTAGCGCGCCCGGAAAAACCCGGCGTCGAGCGTGGCCAGGATGCGCGGCCTCAGCCGGCGCAGGTCTGCGATCTGGATGGTCTCGCCGTGCGACCCGTTCCAAAGCGCGTCTCCGTAGACCTGGATGAAGAACGGATAGCCGCCGCTGTCGATCATCACGGCGTCCACCACCTCATCCGCGAACCGGCGGGCAGAGCATGAGCATCAGCGGCAACCCGTGCTGCTGGACGGCCGATGTGGCGCTGAGCAGCGCGCTCAATGTGGGTGAACCCGGATGCTCGCGGATGACGTGGAACTCGTCGTAGCGCAACACCATCCCGCGGTACTCACTCTTCCGGCACAGCTCGCCGATGTGCGTGAACGCCTCTTTCAGATCGTCGTCGAGGCGGCGGTGAGGACCTGGACGCCGCCGCTTGGTGTCGACGCTGACCTTGAACTCGCCGTAGCTCACTGTCAGCGCGCCGACCACGTCGATCGCCGCCTGGAGCAGATTCGCGGCCCTGTCCTTCAGTCGAGTCGAGAGGCTGAGCCGGCGCAGCGCGCGGTTGACGTCGGTCAGCAGCGCGTTCGCGAAGGCCAGCGGGTCAGCGTCCGGCTCGGAGAATTCGCGATCGACCACCAGCCAGCCCAGGCCTTCGGCCTCGCCCTGCAGGTGGT
>VBFW01000183.1 GCA_005880525.1 Chloroflexota bacterium
ACCGCTCCATGCGCCGTTGCAGGCCGAGAGGTTGGCGGGCAGCGTGAAGATCGTGCCCAGCAGCTTCGTTCCGTCCGGGCTGACCGCGAAGGAGAGCATCTGCTGCGTGGAGGTCAACGGAAATGTCGCCACGACCGTCACGGTCCCGTTGATCGCCAGGCTGCGGATCACGCCTTTGTTGTCCGCGAAATACACCTTGCCGGCCGCGACATGGGCTGACTGCGGAGTCACGGTGCCAAAGCAGCCGATGGTGGGCGATGTGATCGGCGCGAAGGTGGTCTTCGCCCGGGCGTAGCCGTCGACACCTGCGATCGCGACCGTGTTATAGGTCCACGCGTTCGCCGTGCCCTTCGCTTCGAGCACCGCGAACAGCAGCGCCGGTGACTCTACCGCGGCGGCCGGCTTGCCCGTGGCCTGGCCGCATGCGACGCACAGGACGAGGAGTGCGGCCAGGATGATTCTATTCATGTCAGCAACAACGGTTGGATGTGAATGTGGTTATCGCATTCCCGAAATACGCAGGCCGAACGGCCTTGCCTCAGCCGGCCGCTAGCAGGCGAAACACTACCAGTCCGAACAGCACGCAGGCCGGGATGACGAGGCTGCGGTACAGCGCCCAGTAGGAAGTCCACGCGTCGCGCAGGCGGTCGAGGCGCCGCCCTGACCCGAACACCAGCGACCAGTAGATCGGCAGGGCCGCGCCGGTGTTAAGGGCCAGCGCGAGCAGGGCGAAGCCGGTCGCCCCGACAAGCCACCCTTCGAGCGGCGCGCTGGCGCCGAAGCCGAGCTGGATTCCCCACAGCACGGACGCGGTCATCACTCCGAGCACCGCCGGCAGGCCGAGCAGGAAGAAGGCGGCGAAGCTCACAACCATGAGCAGGAGCATCAACGCCAGCGTCCCGACCACGCCCGCCAGGCCCGCCGCGGCGACCGTGACGCCGTTCGTCGGGCTGGTCGTGTTCGCGACCGGCTCGTATGCGATGCCGGACGTCTCGTGTTGCCCGATGCCGGCCGACCCGGCGACCTCTGACCACGAATGCAGGTTGGCGTTTGAGGTCAGCGCCGCGGCGACACCGGCGGGAACGATCGCCAGCAGCGCTCCGGCCGCAAGCGCGGCCGCGTTGCGCCTGATCACACCGGTCGCGAACCAGACGCGCCTTCTTCGCGTGCGGCCGACGCCCGTCTCCATCAACCGCTCCCGGTCGAACGTGACGCCGCACAGCACAGTCAGGGCGACGCAAGCCACGATCGGGAGCAGCAGCGACGCGGTGGCGAACGGCGACCTGAAGACGAATAGCGCGAGGGGAAGGTCGGCCACCGCGGCTGACACAGGCGACAGGAGAAATGACCACGCTCCGCCCGATGCGCCTTCGCGCGGGAACAGCATGAAGCCGAGCATGCGGCCCATCGCGGCCCAGTACGCAGTCACCGCGGCGACGAACGCGAACACCGGCAGCAGGTCCCACGGCGCCTTCTCGCCGAAGAAGGTAAGCATCGCCATGCCCGCTGCCATCCACAGCGTCACCCAAACGGTGCTGACCACCGCGCCCGGCAGCACCTCGAGCCAGATGAGCGACGGGTCGTCGACGGGCGTGTACAGCAGCACCTCGAGCGACTGCTGGGCCTTCTCCCACCAGATGCCGATGGAGCTCTTGATCGATTCGAGCAGCGCGAACGACATGAAGAACAGGGGCAGCAGCAGTCCGGCCTGCAGAGCCTGCGCCCCGGCGAAACGCTGCGCCACCTGGCCGGCCTGCCCCGGCAGCTGGCCGAACAGCGACGTTCCGCCGACGAGCAGCAGCACGAACGCGTTGAGGTACATCACCCAGCTGAGGTCGCCGCGCCGCCACCAGGAGCTCACATAAAAAGGAAGGGCGTGGCCAAGCATCCGACCCTGCTTGCGGATCGAGCCGAACATCTCGCGCGCGGGGATGCCGGAGATTGCGGGAGATGAGGATTTCGACGTCCCCTCCTTACCTCCCCGCAGGGCGGGGAGGGACTCGTCCTTACCTGCCATCGCTGCCAGGTAGACCGATTCGAGGCTGATCTGCTCCTCTTCGAGCTCGTGGAAGGGGGCACCGTGCGATGAGAGCTCGCGCTGCATCGCGGCTGCGAGCTCGCCTCGCGCGGCCACCTGCGTGTCCCACGGGATCACATAGGTGAGCCGATCGCGCTCGAGATTGAAGTCGAGCGTGTGCTCGCGCAGCCATCTGCGCAGTGATTCGGCGTCTCGCGGTTCGGCCGTAAGCGCGGCAACGAACCTGCGCCCCTGGCCCGTTTCGGCGCGAAGCTCGTCGAGCGTGCCCGACTTGACGATGCGGCCTCGCTTCATGATCGCGATCCGGTCGGCCATCAGCTCCGCCTCGCCGAGCACGTGGGTGGTCACGATCAGCGCGGCGCCGCGCTCGCGCTGCTCGCCGAGGTAGCGGCGCATGTCGGCGGCGGCGACCGGGTCCAGGCCCGCGGTGGGCTCGTCGCAGAAGATCCAGTCAGGCTCGTGCAGCGTGGCCCGAATCAGCGAGACCTTCTGCGCCATGCCGCGCGAGTAGGCGGCCAGCACGGTGTCAGCGCGGTCGGCCAGCTCGAACCGCTCCAGCAGCGCGGCGATTCGCTTCTTCCTCACATCGGCCGGGACGCCGTAAAGGAAGCCAAAGTGATCGAGGTACTCCGGCGCGGTGTTGCGGCCATAGAGCCGCGCCTGGTCAGGCACCACGCCGAGCCGCGACCGAACCTCATTCAGCTTTTCAGGCAGGCGCAAGCCGTCGAGCGAGATGGTGCCTGCGTCAGGACGCAGGATTCCGCCGAGGCAGCGCAGCGTCGTCGATTTGCCAGCACCGTTCTGGCCGAGCAGCACGAGGATCTCGCCCTGCTCGACGGTGACGTCCACACCGTCGACAGCGCGCACGTCAGCAAAGCTCTTGCGAAGGCCCTCGACCAGGATCATCTAGGCGACGCGGTCAGATCTTTTCGAACGAATCCACTGGAACGACGAAAACAGTAGCGCCGCCGACCTGAACCTCGACCGGATAAGGCATGAAGAATTCGCCCGGCTCGGGCACTGGCGGCATCGGCGTGAGGTAGCGGCTGCGCTCGCGACAGTTCTCGCGGATCACCTCCACCGCCTCGGTCACCCGCGTGTCCTCGACCCCGATGAGGAAGGTGACGTTGCCCTGCTGCAGGAAACCGCCGCTCGAGGTCATGCGCGTGGATGCGAAACCCACCGAGGTCAATGCCTCGGAAGTGCGCTGCGCATCCTCGCCCTGGACCACAGCGATCACGAGCTTCAAATCGCCGCGCTGCCTGCGAGGGCTCGGTCGACGCGCGCCATGACGGCCGCGTGCACCTGCGCCTGCGACCCGGTCCCGTCCACGACCGTGTAGCGCTGCGGCTCCGCCTTCGCGATGCGCTCGTACTCGGCCGCCACCCGCTGGTGGAACTCGAGCGATTCGCGCTCGACACGATCCGGATGCTTGCCCGCGAGCAGCATGCGCATGTGGCCGACCTCGACCGGCACTGACACGAGGAACGTGATGTCGGGCTTGGGAAACGACGTCGGCCAGTACACGGAAAGGCCGCGACCGCCCCCTTGATAGGCAATCGTCGAGTCGTGGAACCGGTCGGAGATGACGATCCGTCCCGAGCCAAGGGCTGGTTCGATGACCTCGTGAACCACCTGCGCTCGCGCCGCCATGAACAGGTACATCTCCGCTTCCCGATCGATCGCCATGCCGCCGAAGAGGAGCACGTCGCGCATCCGCTCGCCCAGCTCGGTCCCGCCCGGCTCGCGGACGATGACCACGTCGCGTGTCGCCAGCGCTTCGCCCAGGAGCTCGACCTGGGTCGTCTTGCCCGAGCCTTCGACGCCTTCGAACGTTATGAAGAGCCCTTTGGCCACTAGGGCGTTGGCTCTTCGGGAACCAGTGTGATGCGCAGCCTTCGCTGAGGCTCCTTGCCGGTGCTGCGTGCGGACAGCTCGTTCTCCGCGACCAGCTGGTGCTGAAGCCGGCGCAGGTACGCGTTCTGCGGCGAGATCTCGACCGCCCGAAGCGTGGTCTTCACAGTTTTGATCGCCTCGGCGGCCTCCGCAAGAGCGCGGCTGGTCGCGTCATCCTGGCGGTCGACGCCGTAGATGCGCGATAGGGCGTCACGTACCTGCGCGGCGGAGTTGCTCTTGAGGATGTGAATCGGGAGGCCGCGGCTCTCCGCCTGGCGCAAGCTGTCGGGCCGGCGCCGGTAGTGGTTCTTCAGCGTCAGCACCGCGCCCGCGCCATCGAGGTTGCCGAGCACGCGCACCGGCAGGTCGAGGTCGCGGATCGACTGCTCGACATGGTGCCTGCTCACGCCGTAGGGAAAGATGCCCAGCGGCCGAGACGGTGAGACGGACGCGGGGGCGGGCGCGACGACCGGGGCCACCACCGCGGGCACGTCGACGTTTGAGATGACGCGCCCTTCGCGGGTGCGCACCCGAATCTTCGGTGTGAGCATCGGACCGCGCAACGCAGTGTCGACCACGTCGGTGAGTGGCACGTGAATGGCCACACGATCGCGGTCCTGGATCTCGATCAGCACGTCGAAGGTCGGCGGGGCCTTGCGCTCGAGCACCGACTTCTGCGTGCCGCGCCGGCGCGCCTCCTCGTCGGAAAGCGTGACGCTCTGGATGCCGCCGAGCAGATCGTTGAGCGTGGGGTTGACCAGAAGGTTTTCGATCGTCTGGCCGTGAGCGGTGGCGATGAGCTGCACGCCGCGCTCGGCGATCGTGCGGGCGGCCGCGGCCTCGAGCTCGGTGCCGATCTCGTCGATGACGATGACCTCGGGCATGTGGTTCTCGACCGCCTCGATCATCACCGCGTGCTGCAGCATGGGCGTCCGCACCTGCATCCGGCGCGCGCGGCCGATTCCTGGATGAGGAATGTCGCCGTCGCCGCCGATCTCGTTCGAGGTGTCGACGATGACGACGCGCTTGCGAAGCTCGTCCGCAAGCAGCCGCGCGCACTCGCGCAGCATCGTGGTCTTGCCAATGCCCGGCCGGCCGAGCAGCAGGATGCTCTGGCCGCTGACCACGATGTCGCGAATGATCTCGCCGGTCCCGGTGACCGCGCGGCCCACGCGCATGGTGAGTCCGGTGATGCGACCCGACCGATTGCGGATGGCCGAGACGCGGTGCAGCGTCCGCTCGATACCCGCCCGGTTGTCGTCGCCGAACTGACCTACGTTGTTGGCGACGTGCTCGAGGTCCGACGCGGACACTGGGCGGTCGGCGAGAAGCACCTCGCGACCAGGCACGCGTGCCTCGGGCTCACGGCCGAGGTCGAGAACGATCTCGAGCAGCTCGGTGGGGTCGGTCCGCTCATGCAGCGCGCGCGCGAGGTCAGCCGGCAGCGCGCGGGCGAGGAGCTCGACCTCCTCGTCCCACCGCCCGCTCGCGCGGCGGCCCGTCACCGGGAGCTGAGTTGGTTCAGAGCTCATCCGAAGGAGGGAACCAGTCCTTTCTCCTGCACAGGCACTCGAAGCGCCAGTTCCTTGACCAGGAGGAGCTGCGTCAGCAGGACGCTGAACCCACGCCCGCGGAGGGCGTCGATCATTTGCGAATCATAGTGTCGGAGGCTCGACCATACCGGCGTTTCAGATTCGCCGAGCAGCTTCAGGCCAAGGTCGGCCAGCTCGTCGGGCAGCGGGGGCTCGGGCAGCGCTAGGAAGCTCAGGGTGTGCGGCTGCGCGCCCGAGCTGCGATCGGCCCGGACCCAGCCCACCAGCTCGACGCGATCCACCACCACGTCCTCCTTGTTCGAACCGCCAGCGCCGAGGCGGCCTGTCCACTCACCGTGCAGCGCTCGCCAGTCGCGGTACGTCGGAGCCTCCAGCTGCGACACATGCTGCGGCGTCACCTTGCGATACAGCTGATAGAGCCCCCTGGTATCACCGCGCTTCAACGGGCGCGCTCCCTCTGGCGCCGGCGTGATGCCGCGGCGCACGTGCTCGGCGAAGAGGATCTGCTCGGTGGCGTACTGGCGGAAGCCTCGCACTCTGAACACCGGCAGCAGCGAGTCGCGGTCGGGAAGGCGCACGAACAACCTGTGCGCGCCACGCTGCAGCGCCTGGTTGCTCAGGTGCTCGATGAGCGCTGCCGCGATTTCCTCGGATTCGCGAGAGTCGACCACCTGCAGGTTCAGAACCTGCATCACCTTGGCGCTCCGCAGGTCCAGGCCGACGGGCGTACCCGACGCCTGGATGAACCCTGCGACCTTGCCCCCCTCTTCGGCGACGTAGATGAGCGTCTCCTGCGCGAGGGGCAGGAACGCGGAAAGCGTGGAGCTAAGCAGGGTCCACAGGCGCGCGGCGGGGACCGGCGCCTCCTTGAGATTCGAGTCGGCGGAGCGATGCAGCTCTTCGATGCGGGATAGGTCCAGTAGGCCGGCGGCGCGGATCTTCATGCCGGCACCTGTGAGGCGAGCCGCACGAACTCCTTGTGCAGGCGGCGGTCGCGCGACAGCTCGGGGTGGAAGCACAGCGCCGTGATGTTGCCCTGGCGCACGGCGACGGGGCGGCCTTCGTAGGTGGCGATCACCTTGGCATCGCCTACCGATTCGACGAGCGGCGCGCGGATGAAGACGCCCGGAAACTCAGAATCGGGCAATCCTTCGATCTCGAGGCCCGCCTCGAAGCTGTCCACCTGGCGGCCGTAGCCGTTGCGCCGGACTTCAATGTCGAGAAGTCCGAGTCCGTGCTGACCCTCCATCGCGTCGGTGATCTCGTTTGCGAGCACGATCATGCCGGCGCACGTGGCGAGCACTGGCAGGCCATGCTCGATGGCGCCGCGCAGTGGCTCGAGCAGGCCGACGCGCTCCATGAGCATCGTCATCGTGGTGCTCTCGCCACCTGGAAGCACGAGCCCGTCGAGCCCTTCGAGGTCCTCGCGTGTGCGCACCATGCGCGTGCGCGCGCCTGATTCCTCGAGCGCACGGATGTGCTCGGCGAATGCACCTTGCATCGCCAACACGCCAATCAAAGGGCCCTGGCGCGTCCGCTGGGGTCCCCGTGACTTTGTCACGGGAGTGCGCTACCAGCCTCGGGCAGCGAGCAGTTCGTCCTTCGGGATGGCGGGGATCTCGAGGCCGCGCATCGCCTCTCCCAACCCGGTCGACACCTCGGCGAG
>VBFW01000184.1 GCA_005880525.1 Chloroflexota bacterium
GACGGTCCCGGTCGCGGCGGCTGTCGCGCAGCCGTCCGAATCTCCCCTGGCCGCGGCCGTACGCGCTCGGCGGGAGCGCAAACAGGCAGCCGTGGCAGCAGGCGCAGCGCTCGCGCCGCGCGTCGCACGAGCCACTGCCGCGGAGCTCGACCGCGAGCCCGAAGCCGCTGAGCCCGAGCCGTTCCACGACCTGCTCGGCCAGGCTATCGGGCTGAGGCTCGACGCAGTCACCCGCGAGTTCGACACCGGCGACATGAAGGTCGCCGCCCTGCGCGAAGTTTCGCTGGAGATCGGGCCAGGAGAGTTTGTCGCGGTGATCGGTCCGTCCGGATGCGGCAAGACGACGCTGCTGTCGATGATGGGCGGCCTCGACCAGCCGACCACCGGCCAGGTGTACGCGGCGGGCGTGGCGCTCGACCAGCTCAGCGACGAAGCGCTTGCCGACTACCGCCTCCAGCGCGTCAGCACCATCTTCCAGACCTTCAACCTCGTGCCCGGGATGTCAGCGGAAGAGAACGTCATCCTCCCGCTGACGCTTGCCGGCGTCGAGCCTGAGGAGCGCCGGTCGCGCGCCCGCCGCTTGCTGGAGCTCGTCGGCCTGGAGGGAAGGTCGCGCATGCGCGCGAGCCGGCTGTCGGGCGGCGAGCAGCAGAAGGTTGCAGTGGCGCGCGCGCTTGCGAACAGGCCGGGACTGGTCCTCGCCGACGAGCCGACGGGCAGTCTCGACTCGGTCGCCGGCGAGCGCGTCCTCAACTTGCTGCGGGACTTGAATCGCCGCGGCGCGACCGTCGTTCTGGTCACTCACGACCCCGAGGTCGCGCGCCATGCGCAGCGCGCGGTGCGCATGGTCGACGGGCGAGCTTTCGAGCTTGGCTCAGGGACGCGCAACGTGCGCATGCAGGACCCGCTGCTGCCGGCTGCGCGCCTGCACTGGCGCGACACGCTCCGACTCGGTCTGCTGAGCGCCGGCCGCAGGCCGCTGCGCACGTTCCTCACCACCACTGGCGTGGCGATTGGAATCGCGGCAATGAGCTTGATCGTTGCGCTATCCGGCGGCCTCGACTACGCCCTCGCGGCTCCGGCATTCGCACACGCGAAGACCGACGTCATCGCAGTGCGGCCCGCGTCCGACTCCACCTCCGCGGCCTTCGACGCGCAATCCCTGAACACGATGGCGAGCCTGCCGCACGTGCAGTCGGCCTGGGGCCAGGTGTCGGTGAACGGTTCGTTCGCAGCTCCGAGCGGAACCACCGGCGGGGCAAACGACCCGCTCATCGCGCTCGCGCCCCGCGCGCAGTGGGACGGCTCGGTGCGGCTGATCGCCGGCTCGATGCCGACCTCTGACACCGCGCAGGAGGCGGTGCTCAGCGCGCGTGAGGCGGTTGCGCTCGGGTTCACCAATCCGCGCGCCGCGGTCGGCACCACGATCACCTTCAAGGACGCCGCTCAGAAGCCGGTCCTGCTGTCCCTGAGGGTCGCCGGCGTCGCGGCCGACGCGAGCCTGCCGGCAGGGGTCGCGGGCGGACTGGCGCCTTACCGGCTCATGACCGACCACTGGGCCGCCGCTGCCGCGGCCAACAACTGGAAGACAGGCGAGTTCACCGCCATAACGCTTCTCGTCGATTCGGGGCCGAACGTCGCCAGTGTTCGCGATCGCGTGGAGAGGCTGGGATTCCAGGCCACGGCCACGGGCGACCAGGAGCGCGCATTTGCGGAACTGCTCAGCCGGCTGCGCGTCGCGCTGATCGGCCTTTCGGTGGTTGCGCTCTTCCTTGCGTGCCTCGGCATCGCCAACACGATGTACACCGCGGTCCTCGAGCGCACGCGCGAGATCGGAGTGCTGAAAGCAGTGGGCGCGCGGTCGCGCGACGTGATGCTGCTGTTCGTCGCGGAAGCCGCGGTCATCGGTCTGGTTGGTGGCGTGATCGGCGGCGTCGTCGCGGCCGTGCTGGCGCAGGTGGGCAACTCAGCGGTCGATGCCCTGGTGCCGGTGCTGGCGGCTGACGCGGTCGAGGTCTTCCGGCCCGACCTGTTCGTCGCGATCGCTGCCCTGGTCCTCGCGGTTCTGCTGAGCATGGGCAGCGGCCTGCTGCCGGCCATGCGCGCCGCGGCCCAGCAGCCGATGAAAGCGCTTCATCATGAGTAGGTGCGAGCCTCCGCTTACCCGCTAGTCGACGCGGCTGACGCTGCTGCGCTCGTGCTGGAGCACACCCCTGTCCTTGGCCCCGAGACGGTTGCGCTCTCCGAGGCGAGCGGCCGCGTCCTGGCCGAGGACCTCGTTGCTTCCAGCGCGCTGCCGCCGCATCCCGCCAGCGCGGTGGACGGCTACGCGGTCAGGGCTGCCGATGCCGGACGCACGTTGCGAGTCGTCGGTGAGTCGGCTGCGGGCCGACCGCTCTTCGCGCAGGTTGACCCAGGGACCGCCGCCCGAATCCTGACCGGCGGCGTCGTGCCTGTAGGCGCGGACACCGTCGTGATGGTCGAGGACACGCGTGTTGACGGCGACTCGGTGACGGTGCCGGCAGTCCTGAAGGCCGGGACGAACCTTCACCGGCCGGGCGCAGACCTGCGCGCCGGCGAGCTGGTGATGCCGGCGGGCACGCAGCTCGGTCCCGCCGAGATCGGGCTCGCCGCCGCGCTCGGGGTGCCGCGGCTGCAAGTCCACAGGCGGCCGAGGGTCGCGCTCATGTCGACAGGCGACGAGCTCGTCGAGGTGGGCGAGACGCCCGGCCCGGGACAGATCCCCGATTCCAACCGGTGGGCGCTGCTGGCCGCGCTGCGCGAGGCCGGCGCGGAGGTGCGGCTGCTGGGGATCGGACCGGACAACGCCAACGACCTGCGCAAGCTCGTGACAGGTGCGCTGCACGATGCCGACGCCCTGGTCACGTCGGGCGGGGTTTCAGTTGGCACGCACGACCTCGTGAAGCCGCTGCTCGAGTCGCTGGGCACGGTTCACGTCGGACGCGTGAAGCTGAAGCCTGGCAAGCCATTCACTTTCGCGACGCTGTCAGAGGGTCGGCTGGCCTTCGGCCTGCCCGGCTTTCCCGTGTCGTCACTCGTGACGTTTGAGGTGTTTGTCAGGCCGGCGCTCCGGAAGATGCAGGGGCTCGTGCAGCTGCAGAGGCCGTCTCTGCAGGTTCGCCTCGGCTTCCATGCCCAGGCGGTAGGAGACCGCACCGAGTACCACCGCGTGACGCTGCGCCGCGAGGGCGTCGAGCTGATTGCGACCTCGACCGGCTCCCAGTCGTCGTCGCGCCTGATGTCGCTGGCAGGCGCGCACGCACTTGTGCGCGTGCCGCCCGGCGATCAGGGGATCAGCGCCGGATCAGTAGTGGAAGCGCTGATCCTCTCGCTGCCTTAGCTCGAAACGCGCGTTTGTATACAAAGGCGGCTTCCAGCCGGCAAATACCCTCCGTTTGTATACAAACGGTCACAATCCCGACGCTCGTCGAACGCCCGTTCGCTTTAGAATTGGACCTTGCCCATGCCCTCCAGCTTTCGTGTCGACGCACCCTTCAAGCCGGCCGGCGACCAGCCGAAAGCCATCGAGCAGCTGGTCGACGGCGTGCGCTCAGGCCTGTCCCAGCAGGTCCTGCTCGGCGTCACCGGAAGCGGCAAAACCAACGTCATGGCCTGGGCCGTCGAGCAGCTGCAGCGGCCCGTCCTTGTCCTGAGCCCGAACAAGACGCTCGCCGCCCAGCTGTGCGCCGAGTTCCGCCGCCTGCTGCCGCACAACGCGGTCGAGTACTTCGTCAGCTATTACGACTACTACCAGCCCGAGGCGTACATCGCGCGCACCGACACGTACATCGAGAAGGATTCGAGTCGCAACGAAGAGATAGACCGCATGAGGCACTCGACCACCTCTGCGCTGCTCACGCGCCGCGACGTCCTGGTGGTCGCGAGCGTCAGCTGCATCTACGGCATCGGCTCGGTCGAGGACTACATGGGCGAGTCGCTGAAGATCGACAAAGGCCAGTCGATACGCCGCGAAGTGTTCCTTCGCAAGCTCACCGAGATGCTGTACGAGCGCAACGACTACGACCTGGCCCGCCTGCGCTTTCGCGTGCGCGGCGACGTGGTCGACCTGGTGCCGGCCAACGAAGAGAAGGTGTATCGAGTCGAGTTCTTCGGTGACGAGATCGAACGCATCCAGGAGCTCGACGCGACGACAGGCGAGATCCTCGGCTCGCGGGACACGTTCACAATTTTCCCTGCGTCGCACTACGTGACGCCGGCCGACAAGCTGCGGCTGGCGATGAGCGACATCGAAGCTGAGCTCGACGAGCGCTGCAAATGGTTCGAGGACCACGGGCGGCTGCTCGAAGCTCAGCGACTGCGCCAGCGAACCAACTTCGACCTCGAGATGCTGCGCGAGACAGGCACGTGCGCCGGCATCGAGAACTACTCGCGGCACCTCACGCGCCGCCAGCCGGGCGAGGCGCCGTACACGCTGATGGACTTCCTGCCCGACGACACGCTGATCTTTGTCGACGAGTCGCACGTGGCCGTGCCGCAGATCGGCGGCATGCTCGGCGGCGACCGCTCGCGCAAGGCGGCGCTCGTCGAGTACGGGTTCCGCCTGCCCAGTGCGTTCGACAACCGGCCGCTGAGCTTCGAGGAATGGGAGGAGCGGGCGAGCCGCGTGATCTACGTCTCGGCCACGCCCGGCGAGTACGAGATGCGCCGCTCTCAGCGCACTGTCGAAATGGTCGTGCGGCCGACCGGCCTGGTGGACCCGACTGTCGAGGTGCGGCCGACCGCAGGACAGATCGACGACCTGCTGGCCGAGGTCAAGAGACGCGCGGAGCTCGGGCATCGTTCACTCGTGACGACGCTCACCAAGCGATTCGCCGAGGACCTGGCCGACTACCTGCGCGAGTACGGAGTCAAGGTCCGTTACTTGCACTCCGAGCTCGACGCTCTGGAGCGCATCGAGGTCCTGCGCGATCTACGCACTGGCGCCGTGGACGTGGTCGTCGGCATCAACCTGTTGCGCGAAGGCCTCGACCTGCCCGAGGTCGCGTTCATCGGCATCCTCGACGCGGACAAAGAGGGATATCTCCGCGCCTACCGGTCATTCATCCAGACCATCGGCCGCGCGGCCCGCAACGTGGAAGGTCACGTGGTGATGTACGCGGACAAGATCACCGACTCGATGCGCGCGGCTCTCGACGAGACCGAGCGCAGGCGCGACAGGCAGACCGCTTACAACGCCGAGCGCGGCATCACGCCAGAGAGCGTGAAGAAGGCCATCTATGCGCTCGAGATCAACAAGAAGGACCTCCAGGCAGACGCTGTCGAGCTGATGATCGGCGCCGGCGTGCCGCGCGAGGACATCCTCGCCATCGTGCGCGACCTGGAGAAGGAGATGCGGCGACTCTCCAAGGAGCTGCAGTTCGAGGATGCCGCGAGGGTACGCGACCGCATCATCCTGCTGCGCAAGAGGCTGGCCGGCGAGGAGACGGGCGACAAAGAGGATGACGAAGAGGTGTCGCTGGCGATCGCGGCGGCGCCCAAACAGAGGACCACAGTCCGAAACTGGCGGAAGACACGCCGCGGCCCTTGACCGTCCAGAACGCGAATAGAGCCGCCGCCCTCCTGACCGCCGAGCCCGCTGGCTGGATGCAGACGATCGGCGCGCGCATCACCGAATCGGAGCCTGGACGTGTGGTCCTGGAGCTGGAGGCGGGGCCAGAGCATCGGCACGGTGGCGGAGTCGTGCAGGGCGGCGTGATCACGCAGATCGCCGACGCTGCGATGGGCATGTCGCTCGCCACGCTTCAGGAAGAAGGCGTTTGGAACACGACAATCGAGCTGAAGATCAACTTCCTGCGTCCGGTCAGGGAGGGCAGGCTGCGTGCGATCGGGCGCGTCGTCGAGATCAAGCAGTCGCTCATGTTCAGCGAGGCGGACGTCGTGGACGAGCGAGGGCGCCTGGTGGCCCGCGCCTCGTCGACCAACATGGCGGTGCCCGAGGGACAGGGCCGTGAATGAGAAAGGCGCCTCCCCACCGAGTGGGGAGGACGGCGCGCAGCGCCGGGTGGGGACGGCAGACCTGCTCAATCCGTCTAAAGCCTGGCAGTGGCTCGGCCTCACCCTTGTCGACAGCGGCGAGGGCTTCGCCACCGTCGAGATGACTGCCACGGAAGACATGGGCAACCAGTCCGGTTTCGTGCACGGTGGCATGATCAGCGCCCTGGCCGACTCGGCGATGGGCCGCTCTCTGCGCACCGTCGAGCCCGGCGTCGCGCGAGCGATGAGCTTCGATCTCAAGTTGAGCTTCATCACCGCGGCCAAGATTGGAGAGATGCTGCGGGCCACCGGCCGTGTCATCCACGCCGGGCAGCGGACGATGGTCGCGGAGTGCCGCGTCGAGGGCAGGGGAGGGCGCCTGATCGCCACCGCCAGCGCCACGTTTGCAGTCACACGAGAAAAAGGAATAACTGAGACTCCGGATGCCGACTGACCAGATCACGATTCGCGGCGCGCGCGAGCACAACCTCAAGAACGTGACCCTGTCGATCCCAAGGGATCGGCTGGTCGTGTTCACAGGTCTTTCGGGCTCGGGCAAGTCGTCGCTTGCCTTCGACACCATCTACGCCGAAGGGCAGCGGCGCTACGTAGAGTCGCTGTCGGCCTACGCGCGCCAGTTCCTGGGCCAGATGGAGAAGCCCGACGTTGACGTCATCGAAGGTCTTTCGCCGGCAATCTCCATCGACCAGAAAGGCACTTCGAAGAACCCGAGGTCGACGGTAGGCACCGTCACCGAGGTCTACGACTACCTGCGTCTGCTGTACGCGCGCGTCGGCCATCCGCACTGTCCCGTCTGTGGCCGCGAGGTGCGCCGGCAGACGGTCGAGCAGATGGCGGACCAGGTCGAGAAGCTGCCCAAGGGCACTCGGGTCATGGTCCTTGGCCCGGTGGTCAAAGGCAGGAAGGGCGAGTACCGCTCGCTCATCGACGACGTGCGCAAGTCGGGCTTCGTGCGCGTTCGCGTGGACGGGATCCTCTACGAGATCGGCGAGACGATCCCGATGGACAAGAACAAGAAGCACGACATCCAGGTGGTGGTCGACCGCATCGTCGTCGGACCGGAGCAGCGCACGCGTCTGGTCGACTCCGTCGAGACCGCGGCGAGGCTGGGCGGCGGCTCGGTGATCATCGCCCCGGTGGATGCCAAGGCCAAAGACGAGATTCAGATGTCGCAGGACTACGCGTGCCCTTATGACGGCACGAGCGTGCCCGAGCCCGAGCCGCGCAACTTCTCATTCAACAGCCCCCACGGCGCGTGCCCGACATGCACAGGCATCGGGTCGCAGCTGGTTGTCGACGGCGACCTCGTGGTGCCGGATCCGT